>JAAFHL010000396.1 GCA_013298365.1 Bacteroidota bacterium
AATAAAAACAAAATTCAAGAAGAAATTTGGATTTGTGCTGGATTGGCTAACTTTAAAAGTAATTCAAAAATAAATTGCTGATTTTCAATGAAAAGTAAGTCTAATATATTTAGCGTCTTTTTTTTCTGCTTTCTATACAGTCTCGCCTTTATATTTCCATTCCAAATAAGAAATCCCAAATCTATCTTCTAAATACTCCATTTTTAAAATCCCTTCTATTTCGGGGCGAGGTGAGAAAGAAATTTCCAAGCATCTATTTTTATCGCTGTTAAAAATCAAGGCTTTCATTTGTTTGGCAAACTCAACGCCATTAAAACGAGTAGAAAGTATCCCATTCCTATCGTGCATCCACGCATGTAGCATCAAAGGCAGTTGTATCAAAGCCGTTTTGCCAGAATTATTTTTGCCAATTACAATCGTAATCGGCTTTATTTCAAACACTTGTTCTTGCTCAAACGATTTGTAGTTTTTGAAAGTAATCTTTTGAACACTCATAATGATATTGTTTTATAGGAAATTTTGTGGAAATAAATCTGCGAAATAGCTTTTATTTTGCGCTTTGTATGACAAAAGTAGTCATTAGCATAGAGATAGGCAAATGAAAAATGAATTTTATCCGAATTCCGACTCCCTAAAATCAATTTGCTAAACAATATCTCCTACACATCTATGGAGAAAAATGACTAAACGTAATATTTATATCATTTACACGACTAAATAAGTTCAATTCTATCTGCGAATTCAGCGTATATCTAAAAGTAAACATAATTATACAAATATGAAACGTATTTTTCTCTCTCTTATCACAATTTTCGCCATTTCTACTGCCGTAAATGCACAAACAGCTGAAGAAATCGTAGCAAAACACATTGAAGCTACGGGCGGCAATGATGCCTACAAGGGAATCAAAACTGCCAAAATGGTTGGCAAAACCCAAGTAGGACCAGGCATGGAAGCACCTATGTCTATTACTTCTGTGAATAACAAGGCTTTTCGTATGGAACTTACCATTCAAGGAATGACCATGATTCAAGCTGTAAATGGCGATAAAGGCTGGAAAGTTGTGCCTTTTCAAGGTAATCCAGAACCACAGCCGATGACACCAGAAGAAGTGAAAATGATGGCTTCTCAATTGGACTTGACAGGCGATTTTTATGATTATAAGGCAAAAGGAAACCAAATTGAATATGTAGGAACAGATGATATGGAAGGAACAGAAGTCTATAAATTGAAAGTAACCAAAAAAAATGGTACGGTTTTGTATCACTATTTGGATAAATCTACGTATTACGATTTGAAACAAACGCAAAAAGTAACTGTTCAAGACAAAGAAATGGAATCGGCAACCACGTATTCTAATTACAAAAAAACCAATATAGGGCTTGTAATGCCATTTACCATGTCTGGCGATATGTCAGGCGAAATGCAATGGACTTCTATCGAAATTAATCCTAAAGTAGAAGAGAGTATTTTCAATATGCCTGGTACAAAAGCTGCGGCAGAAGTACTAAGTCCAACAGCAAAACCAGCGGTAGTAGCTCCTGTTGATGCACCTGCTCCACCCGCAGCACCAGAGAAACCAGCAAAACCCGCAAAAGCACCTAAGCCTCCCAAAGCTCCCAAAGGTGCTCAAAAATAATAACAACCCTGACAGGGTTTAACCCTGTCAGGGTTGTTTCATTTTGAGGATATGGAAGCATTAAAATTACACCAAAATAAACATTCTGTACAAAGTTACTTTGAAATAGATGCAGCCGCTGAATTGCGTTGCGAATATTTTGATGGAGAAATTGTGGCTATAGCAGGTTTATCATTGAGGCATAATGAAATTAGCGGAAATGTTTTTACTGATTTACATGGGCAAATTCGTAAAAAAGCAAAAGGCTGCAAAACTTTTATAAGTGATGCTCGCCTGCAAATTGCTGAAAAAAATAGCTGTTATTATCCTGATGTAATGGTCGCTTGTAACCCAACGGATTTAGCCAACAACAGAAATATAGAAAATCCTACCTTGGTCGTAGAAGTGCTTTCAGAATCTACACAAAGTGCGGATTTGACCACGAAACTTTCTGTTTATATGCAAATCCCAAATTTGCAATACTACATGATTGTTTCGCAAATAGATACACTCGTTCTTTTATATGAAAGGCAACAAGAATTTTTGGCATTACATATATATGATGAGCTTTCGCAAGAAATAAAACTTACTCACTTAGGGGTAAATCTTTCGCTTTCAGGTATCTATGCTTGAATAAATCTATTCTATTTTTACGCAGATAACGCAAATAATAAAGATAACGCAGATAGTAACTTATATCTGCGTTATCCTCTTAAATCTGCCTAATCTGCGAGCAAATAACAAAAATATATGCACAAAATATTCTCTTTTTCGCTTATTCTTGCCACAGTCGCAAGTTTACAAGCGCAACAAACCAAATTTTCATCTTCCACGATTGGCGCATTAGAAGCTCGTAACATCGGATCTGCAACCATGAGTGGGCGTATTACGGCTATCGAAGGCGTAAATGTAGAGCCTCGCATTATGTATGTGGGTTCTGGCGGCGGTGGCGTATGGAAAACAACAGACGCAGGCACAACTTTCAAGCCTGTTTTTGACAAATATTGCCAGTCTATCGGCAGCATTGCCATAGACCAATTACACCCCGACACAATTTGGGTAGGCACAGGGGAAAGCAACATGCGTAACAGCGTGTCGGTGGGAAATGGCATTTATCGCTCCACAGATGCGGGCGAAAACTGGACAAAAATGGGGCTTGATAGCTCTGAACACATTAGTCGTGTCCTCATTCACCCCACAAGCCCGAATACGGTTTTTGCAGCAGTGCCGGGCAATTTGTGGAATGACAGCAAGGCAAGGGGCTTGTATCGTACACAAGATGGCGGCAAAACTTGGGCAAAAGTTTTGTATATAGATGAAAAAACAGGCTGTGCGGAGGTGATTATCAATCCCAAAAATCCCAACATTCTTTATGCGTCTATGTGGCAATTTCGCAGAACACCTTATTCTTTTTCTTCTGGCGGAAAAGGAAGCGGCATTTACAAAAGTATAGATGGTGGCAAAACTTGGAAAAAACTGACAAATGGCTTGCCTGATGGTGAGTTTGGTAGGGTTGCGATTGCGCTTGCACCTACTGCCCCCGATAATATTTTAGCGATTGTAGAGGCAAAAAATTCGGCTTTGTATATTTCTGCTGATGGGGGAAATACTTGGAAACAACAAAGTGCTTCGCCCAATGTAGTAGCGAGACCTTTTTATTTCAGTACCCTAGTGGTGGACCCTAAAGATGCAAAACGAGTATATCGCCCTTCTTTTACGTTTTCGATTAGTACAGATGGCGGCTACTCTTTTGGCGAACCAGGTTATTTTGGCGGCGGCGTTCACCCCGATCATCATGCCCTTTGGATAAATCCGAATTATACCTCACAGATGTTTTTGGGAACAGATGGCGGCGTATATGTGAGCAATGACAGAGGCAATTCTTGGGTGTTTTTGCACAATTTGCCTGTTTCGCAGTTTTATCATGTGGCGGTAGATAAACAAAAACCTTACAAAGTCTATGGTGGGTTACAAGATAATGGCTCTTGGTCTGCGCCTTCGCAAAGTCCAAGTGGCATCAATAACAGAGATTGGGAAGATTTATATGGGGGTGATGGTTTTTGGGTGCAACCCGATTTGACCAATCCTGACATTATTTATGCCGAATCGCAAGGCGGAAATATGTCAAGGGTAAATACAAAAACACAGGAATATTTAGCTATTCAGCCACAACCTTTGGCAGGAGAAGAAAAAATGCGTTGGAATTGGAATACGCCGATTGTGCCGAGTCCTACAAATCCCAAAGTACTTTACACCGGTTCTCAATATTTGTATAGAACGGAAAATCAAGGAACTACGTGGAAACGTATTTCTCCAGATTTGACCACAAATGACAAAAACAAGCAAAAACAAGAAGAATCAGGTGGCTTGACGGTGGATAATTCTTCCGCAGAAAATCACTGTACGATTTTTACCGTTTCAGAATCACCCTTAGATGCAAATACGATTTGGGTAGGCACAGATGATGGTAATTTGCAATTTACCACAGATGGTGGCGCAAATTGGACAAATGTTGCAGCAAATTATGCAGCCGCAGGTATTCCAAAAGGTACTTGGGTAAGCAGCATTGAACCCAGCCGTTTTGACAAAAATGTAGTGTATGCTACGTTTGACAATCATGGATATGGAGATGTAAAAACCTACGTGGGTAAGTCTTCTGACATGGGAAAAACATGGAAAATGTTTGTTGCTAATGAGTTTACAGGTTTTGCGCACAAAATAAAAGAAGATATTATAAACAAGAATCTCTTATTTGTGGGTACAGAAATGGGTTTATTTATGAGCATTGATGGCGGTGAAAATTGGGTTCGTATGAAAAATAACCTTCCTGAGTACGCACTTGTAAGAGACCTCGTTATTCACCCTGAAACATACGACTTGGTCATCGCAACCCATGGACGTGGCATTTATATCTTAGATGACATTTCTCCCTTGCGTGAATTGAGCAATGAACTTCTTAATAATGATGTAGTTATGCTGAAACCACAGCCTGGTGTACTTTCAAGTAGAGGTTTTGGTGGCGCATATCCTTCTGCTGCGGGCGAATATGCAGGTGGCAATTACACGCAAGATGCCGTTATTGTCTATTATCTCAAAGAAAGAGCGACAACAGGTGAGGTGAAATTGGAATATTATGATGCAAATGGGAAGTTTTTGTATGATTTGCCTGCTTCTAAAAGAAAAGGTTTGAATCGAGTAACATGGGGTATGAGAATGAAGCCTGCAAAAGCAGCAAAAACGGGTTCAAGTTTGGACATGGGCGGTTTTATCAGTCCCTTAT
>JAAFHL010000397.1 GCA_013298365.1 Bacteroidota bacterium
TTTTACCATTATTTCCCTCAACTCCTGCTTGTAATCCGCCATAAGAAGTAAGTGAGATTGTAGTGCCATATCACTAATATCTTCTTCGTGATATGTGAGGTAAATAAGAATGTAACTGCTCGCCTTCGTTTCGCTTACAGACAAATCACCATCTAAATATTTTTTAAATGATGTATATTTAGGTTTATACTCTTCTTTTTGCTTGATTTCATACATAAGAGACCCAGCAAGCCAAGCATTTTTACCCGAATTGATTTTATTGATAAGTTTATTAATTTTTTGCGTTTTTTGAACTAAATTTTCGGATTTACTCATAGAAATGGAATTAATTGTGGCGATTTCTTTTTATAAGGTATTACTTATCTGTTTTGCCTGTGCCGTAGGCACAAAATATTGGTAAAAATACCAACAAACCCGCCTAATTTTATACACTTTTTTGTGCTTGCACAAAAATTTGATGTGAGACGGGGGCTTGTATTTCTACCGATATTCTGCCCCTAACAGGGCAGGAAATAAATTGAGACCTTAACACGCTGCTAAGTTAAGAAAATTTGCAACTATGAGAAAATATTTCGCCAGAAAAAAACATTTTTATCCGTAAAAACGGTGTTGCAGCCCCTTTTCGCTGGAAAAATCGCTTTTTGCATATTTTTTACGCAAATACAAAAAAGCTCAACACTACAAACGCAAGTTACGTTTAAGCGTTGAGCCAACATTTTTCCAAAAATTCCAAAACAACAAAAAAGTCTTACTTTATTTTACTTTTACTCGTTTCCAAACATCGGTACGACCAAAAACAGAAACACCAATATACCCTCTAATATCTAAGGTATTAGCATCTTTCATGGTGATTTTACAATTATAGGTAGAGCCACTTTCAGGATCATAAATTGTTCCATTGTCCCAAATACCTTTTGATACAAAAGTAAAGTCTTTTAACACACGCAAACCCAAACGTGGACGAGTACGAAGTGTTACATCGGGATTGCTTTTATCCAATTTCTTTTGTCCTGTCTCGGGGTCTATCGGCTCTTTTAGCCAAACAACTTTTCCATAGAACTTGTCGCCAATTTTTTCAATTTTAACACGTCCCTTACCGCTTGAAGGTTCCCATACACCTGTCAAGTCGTCTGCGCTATTTTGCGCAGTAGCATGAGAAAAGAACGCAAATAGTGCTACCAAAAGAAAAACAAACTGTGATTTCATGAAAATAAAATATTATAAAGTTAAAAGTTATTTTTTAGGTGCAGACATTTGAAAAGTCGCCTTCAACAATAATGTGTGTTTAAGTGTATCGCCTTCGGCTGCATTCATGTCTAATACTACGGTAAGTTTCTCTCCTGAAAAGTATTTTTGCATTTCTGCATTTTCTGGGATTTGAAGTTTTGCAGTTGTTGTACCCGCAGCAATCGGATTTAGCAAAGCAACTTCTGTCAAAGTCGCTTTTGTTGTCGTTAATTGCAACAAAGCAGACTCAAAAGTATTCAAATTTTGCCCATCTTTGGAGCTTAGTTCTACATTCTCCAATTTAACCGCCGAAATTTTGCTTGCATCTAAGCCTTTTGCAGCCGCAGCAGCAGCGATTTCGTCAAATGCAATGTCAAATTGCGTTGTGTTTGACCCAGGTGTAGGCTGTTCTAATACAAATTCTTTGTTTTTTATTTCAAAAGAAAATGACTCCTGAGAAGAAGAACAGGAATACAAGGCACAAAAAATCATGCAAATAAAGATGTAGCTTATTTTTTTCATCATAAAGAAAATATAAAAATATAAATTAAGGACTTACTAAGTTGAAAGTAGCAGATAGCGTAATGGCAGAGCCTACGTTATTTTGATAGAAATATGGAGCATCACTTACCACGCCAAATAAACGCAGCATCTCTTTGCCATCAACTTCTTGATCTACATTATAACGGTACATCAAACGATAACCCAAGGCAATTTGTGTGCGCCAAAAGTTTTTGACCGGCAAGTCCCACATTGCACGTAGTTTGATTTCAGAACGGCGCAATTCCAAGGGATGATTTTCAGGCAAAATATCGGTATCGCCCGTATTACGAAGGTTAAAACTTGTTCCTTCTAACTCCATACCAAAACGAAGCATACTTTGTGCCGATAAGTTATAGCGGTAGTAAGCATAGGCAGGAAACAATATTTCTGTACCATGTTTGAGGTTAGGTGAAGAATAATTGAACATAACCAAAGGAATATAATTCACCTCTCCTGCTCTAAAAGTACGTGCCAAACCTACCCCCCACATTTTACGGTCGCTCGGCTTTCTACCCAAAACCCCCAAAAGTGAAAATTTTGTTCTTCCTATCGGCTGCATAGAAGACAGTCTCCAATTTCCCGCATATTCACCCAAGGCTTGCGTAAGAAAAAAGGTCTTTTCATTCAAAGGCTTAAACAAGGTAGCATTTAGTTGAAAATTACGTAAGGGGTTTTCAGATAAACTTCTTACCAAAGGTGAATCAGAACCATCAAAAGCATCATCTTTAAAGCGATAATTTGTTTGTGTATATATCCCCCCAAGGCTGAAAATAAAGCTATTACGAGAAATAACTGGAAAATTTGCTTCTGCACGCATCACAGAAGCAGAACTTATTCTATACGTTTTATCATCAGAAGTAGGAGCTGTTTCCAAGCCTGTTGTTATGTCATGTCCAAATTGCTGCTCATACGTTAAACCTAAAAGACGAGAAGGAGCTTGCCCAAAAACTTTTTGAGTGCAATAGGTTTTGATGCTTCCCTCTTCTACCTTCATATTTTCATAAGCACTAAAATCCTCCTCAACTGCTGTTGAATCTGTTTTTTGAGCATATACAAAAGATATGCTCACCAAAATCATGTAGAATATTCGAATAATAAGACGCATAAATATTATTAGATTGTTTGCATTAAAATTACAAACAGCGAAATAACACAAATATTATTATTTTCTCGTTTTTTTAAATCTTAAAAATATTTATACTTACCATAAAAAAAACTTATACGAAAATAAAATTACTTTTCTTATGAAATGTGCGTTTTTTCTCTAAAATGACTTTATTTTGCCTGTCCAAAATAGGTTTTAGCCCTATTTTCGCTACCTTTGTGTCGTTATTCATTGCTATAAACTTATAAGATGCGCATAACTTTTTCTGTAATAAACGATTATGTAGGCGATCAACGCATTCAGCGCATCGCAGGATATTTGCATGATATTGGGCATGAGGTGGAAATTGTATGCAGAGTTTTGCCCGATTCTTTGCCTGTAAATCATTTTCCGTATAAAGTAACAAGGCTTCATTTATTTTTCAGAAAAGGAAAATTCTTTTATTTGGCGTTTACGATTCGCTTATTTTTCTATTTATGGTTTCAAAAAATGGATATTTTGGTGGCAAATGATTTAGATACTTTGCTGCCTAATTTCCTCATTTCTCGCTTAAAAAAGAAAAAATTGGTGTATGATTCGCATGAGTATTTTACCCAAGTCCCTGAACTCATTCACCGCCCTGCTACGCAAAAAGTATGGTTGTGGATTGAGCAGTTTATTTTCCCAAAATTGAAACACGCATATACGGTAAATGGCTCTATTTCAAACATTTATGAAAATCTATATCAAGTTCCCGTCAAAGTAGTTCGGAATTTGCCAACTCGGAAAGTAAGCGACTCCCCTACCCTATCGCCTCCTTATCTGTTGTTGTATCAGGGCGCACTAAATGTGGGCAGAGGCATAGAGTTGATGATTGATACGATGGCTTTTTTGCCTGATTATGAACTGCTTATCATTGGCAAGGGAGATGTAGAAAATGCCTTGCGAGAAAGAGCAAAAGACCAAAAAAATGTGCGTTTTCAAGGTTTTATTCCACCTGCATCTTTGCATAGCCTCACACAAAGTGCGAAGTTAGGTTTTAGCTTAGAAGAAGACTTAGGCGGCAATTATCATTATGCTTCGCCCAACAAATTGTATGATTATATTCAAGCACATATTCCTTGTATTGCTTCTGATTTGCCCGAAATGCGGAGCTTAGTAACGACTTTTGATACAGGCGAAATTTTGCCTTTTGCGGAAAGAAGTGCAGAAAATTTGGCGAAAAAAGTACGAACTATTTGCGAGAATGTAGAAAAATATGCCCATTTTCAAGCAAATTGTGCCAAGGCTGCCAGCGTTTTGTGTTGGGAAAATGAAAGAGAAAAATTGAAGGCATTTTATTCTTTATAGGCTTCGGAACTTTCTAAAAGTTCCGAAGCCTATAAAAACCATCGCCCCTTATTCTTTCACAAAAAACTGTCTGCCAACACCTTTATCCGTTGTTACACTCAAAATATACATACCTGCGGCTAAGGCACGAATGTCCACATTTGTCTCATTGCCACTTGCTAATTTCTTTCCTTCCAAAGAAAAAATCTCATAGCCTTTTAACATATAATCTGGCAAAGAAATAGTTAAACGATGGCTTGCAGGATTAGGAAAAAGTTGAAAAGCAACTTGTGAAAGGCTATTTTCGGTTGCTACATAACCAAAGAATATATTTAAACTAAACTCACTATGTGTGGTAGAAATTAAAGCACCGTTTCTATACTCTTTCGTATCAAGTGCAAAAGAATATTCACCGCCCAAAATACCTTCTGCATGTAACACACTATTTGTGGTAACACTAAGGGGTACTGTGCTATTGAGCAAATTTTGTAACGAATAGTTAGGATTAAGCCCTAAAATATAGTTGCCAAAAAAAGTACTTGAACATGAAGGTAAAGGGGCATCGGGTGAGGCACCGCCTTGTGGGGAAGCAATTGTTTGAACTACAACATCATTGTCTAAATCTGAGCTGATAATGGTATGATGAAAAACAAAATTGTTGCCAAAAAAAGGATATAAGTTGCTCATTATAGGTGAACTATTGACAA
>JAAFHL010000399.1:0-843 GCA_013298365.1 Bacteroidota bacterium
ACCACAGGCACAGCAAGCATTGGCAATCGTGTATGGAATGATAGCGACAATGATGGGGTACAAGATGCAAATGAAGCAGGTGTACCAGGGGTTCTTGTTACTTTATATGATGGACAATTAAATCCATTAAGTATCACAAGTACAGACAATTATGGTAAATATCTTTTTGGCAATCTCAATGCAGGAATTTATACATTAGGTTTTGACAATCTGCCAGCAGGTTTCTTTTTTAGCCTAAAAGACCAAAATAACAATGACAATACCGATAGTGATGTGCGCCCTAATATGGCAATCACAGCTCCTTTTTACCTAAGTGCAGGTATGTCAAAAATGAATATTTCCGCAGGGGTTTATACCACTTCTCGGGTTTCTTTGGGCGATTATGTATGGTATGATGCCAATAATGATGGCTTACAAACTACGGGCGAATTGCCTGTGGTAGGAGCTACGGTTATTGCGTATGATGGCGGCTCAAATGAAATAGCAAAATCGGTTACAGATGATGCAGGACATTATTATTTTGCGAATTTGTTTCCAGGTTCTTACTGGTTAGGTTTTAGAACACTTGCACCAGGTGCGAAACTTACTACATATCAAGTTGGCGGTGGTGCAAATAGCAGCCTTGATAGCGATGCAAATACATCAGGTTTGAGTGATGAGCTTGTGATGTTGGCGGGCAATGCAAAAAGTGATGTTGATGCAGGCATTGGCACTTCGGCGGCGGTTGCTATATCGGGTTATGCTTGGTATGACTATCAAACACAAAATGTAGCGACTAATGGCAATGCCTTACAAGATGCGGGAGAAAAAGCAGCAGTGGGCGTTTCTGTGGGTTTATATCCT
>JAAFHL010000399.1:853-4858 GCA_013298365.1 Bacteroidota bacterium
TCAAGGGCTAACATTGGGGGCTTATAGAATCAAAATAAATGCTTTGCCGATGAATACTCGTGCGGTTTTGCAAGACCAAGGCAATGATGCCATAGACAGCGACATTGACCCTGTGTTTTTGCAAAGTGCTGGTTATAGCACAGTTGCAGGACAAAATACAGATGCCGCAGATATTGGTTTGATTCCGCCCGCAGCGATTACAGGAACAACTTTCACTGATGGACAATTAAATGTGTTGGGTTCTGCTGATGGTTTTCAAAATAACCAAATTCCTGCTAACAATGCAAGCCCACTTGATTCAACGATTGCAGGTGTTTCGGTACTTTTGATAGATGCACTTACTGGAAATGTGATTCGCAATACTTATACAACCGAAAAAGGAGAATATTTTTTCAGAAACTTGGCTGATGATATAGATTACAAAGTTGCTTTTGAAGAATATCCTACTTTTTGTCCTACATGTCCTTATACGTTTTTCAATGCGGACAATAATGTAAACGATACCACAGACAGCGATGCAAATGCAGCAAGTTTGCTGTTTTATGCAGGAAAAAATTATGCACAATCTGATGTGGTAAATGGCTTGTCTCCTATGCAATTACGTAAAAATGTAGATGGCGGTTATGCCTTAATGGGCAGCATTTTACCTGTAAAAATCTTGAATTTGGCAGCAGAATGGCAAGGAAATGATGGCTTAATTACTTGGCAAACAAGTGAGGAAGAAGATGTAGCGTATTTTGCCGTAGAACGTTCTTTGGACAGAGGCATTACGTTTGAAGAAGTGAGCAAAGTCGGAGCTGCTGGCAATTCATCAGAAATCAAAGATTATGATTACACAGACAGCAACATTGGCAATACAACACAAAATGTAATTTATTATCGCTTGCGCATTGCAGACCAAGAAGGAATGGAAAAATATTCTGATATTGTTGCTTTGAATAAAACAGAAGTTACAGCAGACATGAATTTGGAATTATATCCTAATCCTACACAAGACATTGTTCACATCAATTATCAAGTGCAAGAGGCGGGTAAAATGACTTTCTATTTGCGCAATGAATTGGGGCAAACCCTTGATAAAAAGGTATTTACCGCTCAAAATCGTCCCCTTTCTGTTGATTTTAATTTGGAAAAATATCCTTCAGGCAAGTATTTTATCGAAATGCACGCTCCTTCTGATGTTTTGACAAAGGTGATTATAAAAGAATAAAATTCTTGTAAATATTTGAAAATTAGCTTATTCCGTACTAAAAATTCAGGTTTTTAGTACGGAGTTTTTATAATTATCAAGATTTCCTTTTTGTAAAAATATACCATTTATTTATACTTTTCTACTTACCCTTTTGCTTATTTTTTCGTTTATGTTATAGTTAATGCACATTTTGAACAATTACTTTCTCATATCCTATCATTTTTTATGAAACAAACAACCACATTTCTCCTTTTTGTCTTATGTTTAGGCAATCTATTTGCGCAGCAGCAAAATGTTTACTGCACATTCAATCAGGTAGTGAATATGCCTTGTCCTGGCAATCCCGCAGTTACCATGCCCTCGCCAAAGTATTGCCAAGTGTATCAGACATTGAACAATGCTTGGGACGGACCCAAAGACCCAAATATTTGCATAGAATCGGGCATGATAGCATCAGAAGCTGTTGTTTTTTTGGAGTTTGCCGATTTGACAAGAAGTATTTTTGTACATTTTAGCCTTCCTGAATCCATGAAAATAGAACTGCTTCCCAATGCTATTGGCAAACAACGCCTCAACTGGTACGCCCCTAATAGTGTCAGTTTTGTGATGGGCGACACTTGTGCGCAAGGCATTTGTACAGGTGCTTGGATTGGCTTGCAAGTCCCCGACTCCGCAGGAACAGGCTTTAATATAAGGCGTTATGATGAAACGAATAACGTAGGTGGAGGCACTTTCTATCGCACAGAAGCCTGTTTGCCGACAGAACGTTTTGTGGGTGGCAATTTTTTAAAAGAAATTATTTGGAAATTTACCGTTTCTCAATACAATGGCAGTGATTATATTTCATTAGGATATTATACGCATGAATTAGATAGTATAACTTGGGAACCGTTTGGGGCTTCGGGCATTTGCAAAATGAAAGATACTGTTGTGCAGCACGCACCGAATGTACATCATTATGCCAGTGATTTGGCTACTATTTATAATTATTATCCAACAGCAGGCACTTGTTTGGTGATGTATGAAGATAGCACTTATCCTGATGCAAACCATATTTCTTATGTAGAATTTTCGCCTTCTCCGCCTTCGACTGTTGTAGATACCATGGATATTTCGGTAGGAAATGGTTGGGGCAATGGAAATACCCTTGTTTTTCAGCCCTATACAAGTATTCGAGGGGGCATGGTTACAGGAGATACAAGTCGCCATATTGTCAATTTGATTAATGATGGCACAGATTGGTGTATGCCAGGTTTTATGGAGGTCATTATGAATGAAAGAACTTCTTATATTCACAAAAGTGGGAGCATTTCTTTTGGGGGAGAAAATGCTTGTTTGATGTTTCGCAAAGGTTCTTCCTTAGTGGTTTCGGCAGGCAAGCAGTTCAATTATGGCTTAGATGGAAAAGGGCTAATGGGCTGGCGCACAGGGGCTAAGGTCATTTTAGAAAAAGGGGCAATTTTATATTTTGATGGGCGTATGGTACTTATGCAAAATGCAGGTGAAACGGTTGCGGAAGATGTGGAAATTGTTTTGCCACCAGAAAGCCATCTTGTTTTTTCCAAATATGCCCAAATTCTCAACTTTTGCCCTTTGGGAAGAAAAATTAGGGTTTTGATGAAAGGGGGAAGCCTTGATATTAGCGACTTAAAGCCCGAATATGCCCAACATATCGAATTAGTTTATGATGAAAAACCTGCCACCTTAGCTGATAATATTACCATAATGGGAAACCCTGTTTTTGATACGTTTGAATGGCAATACATAGACGATGAAGCAAAAAATATTCATTTTTTGCTCATGGATATCGCAGGAAAAACAGTTTTTGACCAAGTATTTCCTACGCAAAAAGGCGTAAATAACCTAAAAATAGATGTGTCAGCCCTGCCAATCGGCTGCTATTTTGCTCGCTTTGAAAGTGGGGGAAACAAAGTGTATGATAAGATAATTAAAAGGTAGAAGGGGTTTTTAGGTAAATGGCGTACATTTTTTTCAATATAATCACTTATCTTCAACTCAAATTTAGGCAAGAAATCGCTACAATAGGCAAAAATGTAGGGATTTTTTGCATAAATCGGCTATTATTTTTTATGATAAAGTGATTTTTCAAACAATAAGTAAAATCGGTAAGTTTTAAGACACGATTTGTTCGTGAAATAGGTTAAAACTATCACATTTTTTAGCAGTTAAGAGGGATTGATAATCTGCTTTTCCAAATATACTGACGATTTTGTAAATATCAGAATCTTGCTTATTGTACTTTTTGCCAATAGATAGAAAGATTTGTTTTATTTGATTGGAGGGATGAAAAAAAGTTATTTCAGGGTCAATTTGTGTAATATCTTTCCCCAATAAATTAGACAAAAAATGAGGGGTAAGTTTTGCGTTAATTTTGTGAAAAGAGTCCATTTTGCCCAGAAACCACGCCTCTATTTCCATGATTGCATAACAAAACTCAATGGCTAATGGCGCGTTAATTGATTCTATGCTTTCCTTTTTTGCATCTATAAAGACTTGATTTGTCGCTATATCTATCGTTTGAGGCATGTTTTTTTCGCCCACAATTCTTTTGTAGTCTTCGTCATACATATCTGCGAGGCAAATAATTTTTTCATAGCCTAATTCCTTCAATCGCTGTTGCTTCCTTTTGACTTGCGAAAGTATGCCTGCACCTCCGCCAACATTAATAATAAGCACATGCAAATCCGCTTGAGGACATGTATTGTCTGGCGGCGAAGGTTTTTCGTCATAGCCAGTTAGCATTTCAACACATTCTATATTTACCTGCCATTCAAACCAATGACACAAATATT
>JAAFHL010000004.1:0-23244 GCA_013298365.1 Bacteroidota bacterium
TCGGAAGGACAGGCTACGGCAGATACCAATTTTTTCAATATTAGATTGGTGATGAAACCGATATGGACAGAACGAAAAGATGGAAGATGGATATATGTAGAGCAGGCTTCTGCCAAAAAATTGGAAAAACCTTATCGTCAGAGGGTATATCATGTCTATAAACAAGACAAGAAAACCATCATAAGTCAAGTATATGAAATGAGTTCGCCACTTCGTTTTGCGGGAGATTGGCAAAAACTGAAGCCTTTGCAAGGACTCACACCCGATTCACTTATTTCGCGAGAAGGTTGTGCCATTCTTTTACACAAAAACAAAGATGGGATTTTCTATGGTAGCACACCAGGCAAAGAATGTTTGAGTAGCCTCAAAGGTTCTGCGTATGCAACTTCGGAAGTAGAGATTTTTGACGACCGCATTTTGTCTTGGGACAGAGGCTTTGATGCCGGTGATAAGCAGGTTTGGGGTTCGGAAAATGGGGCATATATTTTTGTGAAAATAAGAAAATAGTTTTCTACATTGTATAGTGCAGTAACAATTTGATAAGGCGGGTGCAAAACTCGCCTTTTTTGTTATAAATACTTGTCTAACAAACTCTTTTTCTATTAAACTCTTTGCTTTTTTCAAACCCTGTCAGGGTTAAACCCTGACAGGGTTTGAATTTTTTATTACATTTTTTTAAAATCGCCCTCTCCTGCATTTCTACCACGATTTCATATATATGCCATAGCATCTCTATAGCATATTTTCATATATATATGCCCAAAAACATCATATATAAGCACGGTTCATAGTTACTATATATGCTATCGCATATACACATATATGTTAAAACAGGTAGGGACAGGGCAATGCTGTCCCTACCTGTTTTAACATATAAAAAATGCCCTACAGAAGTTAAAAAAGTAAAAAACCTATAAACTAATAAGTCCTGCTGAGACGAAAACTCAAAATCCCGTAACGATAATCAGGCGAATAGCCGAAACGATTAGGTACCCGACAAAAAGCGGCATTGATGACCCAACTGCCCCCACGAACCACACGATTAGAGCCGCCACTGCTATAGAGGTCCTCGCACCATTCCCATACATTCCCACTCATATCATACAAGCCGAGTTCGGTTTTTTGCTTGTCTTTTACTGTATGTGGTTTGCCATCAGAATTTCCATCATGCCAAGCTACTGCATCTATGTTACTACCTCCTCAATACTCATAGCCCTTGCTTTGCTTGCCGCCTTTTGCTGCATATTCCCATCGTGCTTCGGTAGGCAGCTTGTAGTTTTGCCCTGTTTTTTCTTTTGGCCATTCGCAATAGGCTACCGCAGCATTCCAAGAAACACCTGTAATGGGCAAAGATACTGCTGATTCAGAAATGCCTCTATCTTTGTAATACCCATCTGTGCCTGTTTTGATATTGTACGTACTGCCAGCTTCCAACCATTCAGGATAGTGGCTTTTTGTCGCATTACAAAAAGCGAGATACTGCCCTGTCGTTATTTCTGTTTCCCCTATATAAAAACTTTCTACTGAGCCGTTTCCTTCTACATATATCATATTAGGAACAGGAATATCAAAGGTAGCAGTAGGCGCAGGTTTTGAGGGAGGCGGTACAGGTTTTGAGGGCGTAATCACAGGTGCAGGGGCAGCTTCGTTTTCGCATATCTTAAAATAAAACCTATCTTCCAAAGAGGAGTTTTTGAAAGGGGTTTGAATTTTAGTCGGGTCAGCTTGCTGCGTAACGTTTTTTACGGTTTTGGTTACGTCCGTAAAAATGTCGTCAATGTTCATATTGCAGTTTTTGATATGCTGCAAAACGGCGGCGGTATATGTGCCGTTGCGCCCTTTGCCATCAGCAGCCGTTTTGCCAGGCGAGGCTGAAAAACCAATAAAAGTGCCTTCGGGGGCAGTCATACCTGCAAGCCCATTTGTTACATTGCCTCTTGTTGCAAAAGCCCTTGCAAAAGGATTGTTTCGGCAATCATCAAGCAACACAATTTTGGTGGGAATATTTGCCTGCTCCATTTTTGCCAGCAGCAATTCGGAACTGATACAGTCAAATTCCACATCTGCTTCTTGGGCAGAATTTGCCTCAATCGGCACAAGGTAGTTTTCGCCTTCGACTTGCAAGCCATGCCCTGCATAAAACACTAAAGCCACCGAATAGCCTTGAAAGAGTTTTGTACCAAAGGCATCAATGGCATTGCGCATGGCACGCTTGTCGAGGTCGGTGTATTTTAGCACCTCAAAACCCAAGTACCATTTGCAATTCCTCGTCTCTTTCCTCTCTGCGTTTCAAGATTTCTGCCAATACCACCTCAAATATCTCTATTGCCACAGGCACAACTATAGGAATAACTGTCCCCCAGCTTCGTTGCGCATTGCTGTTTTTGATGTTTTCTAATACGGGCTTATACACATTATTATGATGTTTAAGTACCGTTTGAAATGCCGTTGCATAGCGTTTTGCATAGCTTTTCCAGTTGTCGGAACGAGACATTCGGACGATGCTCCGAAAATCGCTAAGGTCTTGCTTCACAAGGTTGAGATAGCCATCGTTGTACATGCTTTGCAACTGCATATAACCTTTTTGTAACTCGTCATACTGTGCCGCATTAAAATCAGGCGTTTTTGCTGCTTCTTGCGTGGCTTTGACTACCTCATTGCGAAAACTGCGGTTGTCAATAAGGATTTGCATCTCATTAAGCGCATCTATCACTTCGGAAGTGCTAAGACTGCCTTGCGCAAAGGATTGTAGGCTATACAATCCCCAAAAAAGAAGGTAAACTAATTTTTTAATACTTGAAAAATAATTAAAAAATGTTATTAGACTTGTTTGTAAGGAAAAGGTTGCTACAAAGATACATAAATGTGCGTAAATATTGTTATTTTGTGCATATTTTTGCTTACATTGTGTAAAAATGTATCAAAAAATATTTGAATATTGTGAATACATAACCCCCTAAAATCAAGGATTTTTTGCTATTTAAACCATAGTTGTCAAAAAATACGTACTTTTGTCTCGCAGATTCTCGGAGATATAGACGCAGATTAACGCAAATTTTGTTTTTCTGTGAAACCTGTATTTAAGTCTGTGTCATCTGCGAGAAATAAACCAAAATATATATGTCATTCAAATCTATTCTTTTTTCATTTTTTTTGTTGCTCTCTCTTTCATCATTTACGCAATATGCCCAAATTCGGGGTAAGGTGAGCAATGAAAACGGCGACCCGCTCATTGCTGCTACGGTTATTATTGAAAAGCCCGAACTTATTGGGGCTTATACAGATGATGATGGGATTTTTGCTTTTGATAAAATGGAAGGCGGGACTTACGAAATCAAAGCCGCCTATTTTGGCTATGATACAACGGTAGTAACGGTTACCGTTGAGGCAGGAAATGTGAAAACCCTGCAAATTATCTTGCGTGATGGCATTACTGCCACAGAGGAGGTGGTAATTACGGGTCAAACAGTAGGCAAAATCGAAAAAACAGAGTTGAAAACCAGTGTTACCGAAATTACGCCTGAGCAGGTGAAAATCATTCCTTCAGTAGGTGCGCCCGACCTCGCACAATATTTACAGCTTTTACCTGGAGTTGTCTTTACGGGGGACCAAGGTGGGCAGTTATATATTCGGGGAGGAACGCCGATACAGAATATGGTTTTGCTTGATGGCATGGTGATTTACAGCCCTTTTCACTCCTTGGGCTTGTTTAGCGTGTTTGATATAGATTACATACGGACCACAGACGTTTATACTGCTGCTTTTCCTGCCAAATATGGGGGACGTGTTTCTTCTATTATGGACATCAAAACCCGTAACGGAAGCCTCAAAAAGTTTCATGCAAAGGTAAATGTAAATCCTTTTTCATCAGGTGTTTTGCTCGAAGGTCCACTGATTAAAAGCAAAAGAGAAGGTGCGGGCGTGAGCTATATGGTTTCAGCCAAAAACAATTATATAGACAAAACCAGCCCTATTTTGTATCCTTATGTCGAAAATAATGGAGATACAACGACAAAAGGCTTGCCCTATAATTTTATGGACATTTATGGAAAATTGTCTTTTACTGACGGAATTAGCTATGCAAATGTGTTTGGTTTCAAACATGGTGATAATGTAAACTATAAATTTCCTGCCAATGTAGGCTGGAATTCTTTTGGCGGCGGTGCAAATTTCCAATTATTACCCGATGGGGCTTCGGCAATTATTACAGGAAATTTTGCCTATTCAAGCTATAAATCGCAACTCAATACGGTAGATGAAACATATCCTCGCCAAAGTAGCATCAATGGTTTCAATGGCGGTATTCAAACCAGTTATATTTTCAACAAAATAAATCAACTGAATTTTGGTATGACGGTCTTGGGATTTAATACGAACTACTTGTTTACCAATTCTTTTGGTTATATCACAAGTCAAGAAAAATCGAATACAGAAGCCGCTTTGTATGTGAGTTATAAGCATGTTTTTTTGGATAAAAATGTATCTTATTCCACTCGTATGGACAAGGCGTTTGAAAGAGTTGTGTTAGAGCCGAGCATACGTTTGCATTATTTCAACGACCAACAATATTTTTCGCCAGAGCCACGTCTTCGTACCAAATTTAATTTCAATCGTTTTAGTTTGAGTGCCTCATCGGGGATTTTTGCGCAAAATATTCTCTCTGCCCAATCTGACCGAGATGTTGTGAATATTTTTCAAGGCTTTTTGTCTGCACCCGAAAGAGACTCTACAAATACCATGCAACATGCTTTTCATGGCGTACTTGGGGCAGAATTTGAACTTATCAAAAACCTTTCTACAGCAGTAGAAGGTTGGTACAAAGGCTTTTCCCAAATTTTGAATACAAACCGAGATAAACTTTTCCCAGAAGACCCCAATTTTATCTTGGAAAAAGGGCAAGCGTATGGCTTAGATGTAATTTTGAAATATGCAACGCCAAACACCTACTTGTATGCTACATATGGTTGGGCAAAAGTAACTCGTACAGATGCTATACGTACTTACAATCCTGTTTTTGACCGCAGACACACGCTCAATTTAGTTGCTGCTTATAAATATGGTCGTTTTGAAGCGGTTTCCGAAAATGGGAGAGCAGTACGTAGCCGTTTCACCGAGAGCAAATGGGAAGCAAGCGGGCGATTTACGATGGGTTCTGGTTTTCCTTTCACACAAACGCAGGGCTACACCCCCCAAAATAATTTCCTTGACAATGGTTCGCAAACCGATTATACCACACAAAACCCTGCATTAGGCACGATTTTGTCCAGTGATTTTAATGGCGGACGTTTGCCCTACTATCATCGTTTCGATATTTCCGCCAAACGCCGTTTTGTGTTCAACAATCGTATGATGTTGGAATTGAATGCAAGTTTGATAAATGTGTATAATCGCAGAAATATTTTCTACTTTGATAGAGTGCGTTATGTGCCTGTGTATCAGTTGCCTGTGTTGCCGAGTTTCGGAATTTCGTTTACATATTGATTTTTTTGCAACCATATAAGACATATAAGGACATAAAAGCAATTTTTTACGCAAAAAAGAGCAAATATTTTCGCTATTAGAATATTTTCACCTATATTTGCAGACTCATTTGGATTGTTAGCTCAGTTGGCTAGAGTATCGCCTTGACATGGCGGGGGTCATTGGTTCGAATCCAATACGATCCACTTAAAAAACGCTCATAATTAGTTCATTATGAGCGTTTTATTTATATTCTACCTAAACTCAAAGATGCTACCACAAGTGTCTCACATATAGTTCTCTTTCGTCAAGCACCTGCTTCGAGCATGGACGCTAACCCTTCAAAAAAAGAAACACAAGGAAAATCTTCCATTAGCGTAGGAAATCTATTAAGTTTCTTTATCTTTACAATAAATTTCTTTTATAAAGCCACCTTTTTCAATCTATTCTCGTTTCCTACGATAAAGCTAAAAAGGCATAAAATTTTTTCTGAAAAATCTTTTTTTGTTTTTCTGAAAAAAAGTATGTTATTTTGGCTTATCAAAATAGCCATTACGTGCTTTTACACAAAAACTTACACAATTTTTTTCCATCAATTTTTTTCTCATGAAAGCAATTTTCCGTTCACTTTCGCTTGCAGCAATGCTCGCACTCGGAACACAAGCACAGGCACAGCTTCCTGCGGGTTCTTTGGCTCCGAATTTTACATTTACCGACATTAACGGCACGTCTCATACTTTGTATGACATCTTGGCTACAGGTAAAACCGTATTTATTGATGTATCTGCTGCATGGTGTGGTCCTTGTTGGAACTACCACAATACAGGTGCATTAGAAGACTTGTACATCAACCACGGTCCTATGGGCGCGCCAAATGTAAGTGCTACCACAACCAATGATGTAATGGTATTATTCATCGAGGGAGAACAAGACAATACTGCGGCTCAGCTTACAGGCACATCTGGTGCAGGGGTATTATCTTCGCAAGGAGACTGGGTTGCAGGTACGCCTTATCCAATCATTGACCTTCCTACTGATGCAACGGGTAATTCGTTTATGTCAGGCTATGCAATTGGCTACTTTCCAACTATCTACAAAATCTGTCCAAACAGAATTATTGAAGAACCAGGACAACAAAGTGCTGCAAACTTGTATGCAATGGTTGCTCCATGTCCTGGTCCAGCTACACAAGCAGTAGATGCTACTATCCTTAACTACTTAGGAGATTCTTATGCTTGCGGAAATCAAATGGACGTATCTTTGACCTTCCAAAATCATGGTACAGCAGCTTTGACAGGTGCTACAGTTACTTTGACAGACGGCTTAGGTGCTACTATCGCAACGCAACCTGTTGCAGGTTCTGTAGCTTCTTATGATGTAGCTACGGTAAACTTCGGTACCGTAACGGTTCCTGCTGGTACAACAAGTGTCGTTGCAACAATAAACGCTGCGGGTGATGCGGTTCCTACAGACAATACACTCACACAAGCCTTAGGTAGCATCATGAATGCTCCTTATGACAACAATTTTGACGCAACACTTAACGCTGATTATGTAATTGAAGACGTAGGAAACGATGGCGTTTCTTGGGGACAAGTAGGTATTGGTGCAGGTGGAAGTGCCGCATCTGTATTTATGTTTTTCTATAACAGCCCTGATTTACAAGTAGATAACTTCTATATTCCTAAAACCTCTATGGTAAGTTCTACAGCAAGTATTGCAAGAGTAACATGGAACAGAGCTGCTGCTCAATATACAGACGCTAATACACCACTTACAAATGACAAAGTTGAGTTCCAAGTTTCTACAGACTGTGGTGCTACATGGAATACACTTTGGGAAAAAGTAGGAGCTGACCTTGCTACAAGAGCTGGAACTAGTAGCAACTATGGTGGCACAACAGTACCTGTAGCTGCTGCTGACTGGATAGGTGATACCGTAATGCTTACACAATATCTTGGAGAAGCTGAGATGTTGATGCGTTTTAAAGCTACTTCTAACTATGGTAACAACGCTTTCTTTGACAATGTAAACATCGAATTGTTGAATGGTGTAGCTATTGAAGACGCTAAAAACGTTACTGATTTCAAAGTATATCCTAATCCAACAGTAAACGTTGCAAATGTAAGTTTCAACTTGGTTGATGCCTCTGATGTAACTGTAGAAGTATTCAATAGCAATGGTCAATCTGTATATACAGCAGCACAAGGCAAAATGGGTGTAGGAACACAATCTGTTTCTATCAATACAACAGAATTTGCAGCAGGTGTTTATATGGTAAATGTTCGTTCAAATGGTCAATCTATCAGCCAATTGTTGAACGTAGCAAAATAATTTTGAATAATAAATCTTATTCATAATATTGACGGCTGTCTGAAAGACAGCCGTTTTTCTATTTATAATTGACTAAAAAGCTACGCATTAGGATATTTTTACGTTTATTGCTATTATAAGCGTAATTTTGCGACATAGAAAATGTGCAATATATGTGAGTAGTTTTTATTGTAGCAACAAAGATGATATTATGAAACTTTATTTATTGACTATATTGATGTTTTGCGGAGGAATTTTTGCCCAAGCGCAATATTCGGAACGATTCAACAATCTTTTATTTCCAACGAATAGTAGCTGGAGTTCGGCACTTCCCGTAGGCATAACACAGTATAATTTAGATGGGCTAATACCTGCATCTCAAATTACGACTGCTTTTCCCAACAACGAAGCATGGGTAAGTCATATTGCCGATGAGGACACTTTTGCGGCCAGCCATTCTTGGTATGACCCCGCAGGTACTTCTAACGATTGGCTCGTTACACCTACTATCTATGTGCCACTTGCAACCGCTACCGAAACGCCGTTTTTGATATGGGACGTAAAAGCGCAAGATGCCAATTTTCCTGATGGCTATATGATAAAAGTAAGCACAAATGGAAATCAACCTGCTAATTTTGCATCATCTCCATTATTTGAAGAAACAGCGGCACCTGCTACTTTTACCAAAAGAGCCATTTCTTTGGCAAGTTTTGCCGGACAATATATTAATATCGCTTTTATCAATAATTCTGATGACAAATTTATGTTGTATGTAGATGATGTTGAGGTCAAAACCTTGTCTAATGCACCAGATGTAAACCTTTTCAGGTTAAAAGCAAATCGTATTGCAAAGGTAAATGAAGCTGTTTTTTTAGCAGGAACACTCACTAATAATAGTGGAACGATTATTAATAGCCTTGATATTACGTGGAGTGATGGTTTTAATAACTATGATATGACGCTTTCGGGTTTAAGTATTTTGCCCTTACAGAATTATGATTTTATCCACACAATGCCATTTTCTTCTAATGTAATAGATGAAAGAGATGTACTTATGTTGATTCCAAGTGTGAATAATATGCCTGATATTCAGCCACTTAATAATAGTCAAAGCCTCAAAATTTCAACAGTTTCTAAGGATATTTTTAAAGCCGTAGTTTTTGAGGAAGTTACAGGCACTTGGTGCGGTTGGTGTCCACGAGGAATTGTAAGCATTAGTTACATGGATAGTCTTTATGGCAATACGGGGCAATTTATTCCGATTTCCATTCATACACAAGACACGATGGCAATGGATGATTACGCAGATAGTACGCAGATTCACCTCATTCCTCGTACCAACGTTGATAGAATGTTATTTAATCAAGAAACAAATATTGCAGGCTATCAAGCATATTTTGATGTGCAGAAAAGTTTGCCGCCACCTGCAGCTATCACAACAACTGCCTTTTTTCAAAGTCAACAAGTATCTGTACAAGTAAGTGCTGAATTTGATACGAAAATGACAACAGGCTTGCGTTTTGCGGTGGTTTTGGTTGAAGATGACATACATAGCGAACACAGTGCATTTGACCAAGTAAATCTATACTATTACTATGGTAGCCAAAATCCGATGGGTGGCTTCGAGTATTTGCCCGACCCTGTGCCTGCATCGCAAATGTGGTACAATCATGTAGCAAGAGCTTTGCTTGGGGGCTACGATGGTGAAATAAACAGTTTGCCTGCCACTGTTTATGAAGGAAATGTGATTAGCTATAATTTCTATTATACGCTTCCGCCAAATGTTAATCCATTTAATACCAAAGCAATAGGTATGCTGATAGATGAAGAAACAGGACACATATACAATGCACAAAGCGTGCCTTTGATATATGGGGCTGTGGGGGTAGCGGCAACAAAAGAACCAATTTTAAATGTTTTTCCTAATCCAACAAGTAAGGAATTGAACATTTGCTTTGAAACAGAACATGCGCAAGAGATAAGCATCGCATTATACAATCATTTAGGGCAGAAAGTGAAATCTAAACATTTCTCCGCCTATATTGGGGAACAAAATGAAATCTTGAAGGTAGAAGATATGGCAGCGGGAAGTTATTTGATGGGCATTTCGATGGAAGGAAAGTCTTTTTGGCGCAACATTGTCATTGTAAGGTAGTTGTTCCTCAAATCTATCCTTACTAAACGTAGGATTTCAGGCACTAAAATATGAAAATAAAACCACAAAGTTCACAAAGAAAAATCTGCACAAAGAACACAAAGTAGCTTATTTTCGATACTTTTTTGTGTTCTTTGTGAATCCTTTGAGAACTTTGTGGTAAAATATGATTTTTTATTCAAGTGTTTTTTATGAGAAAGCTATGGCTAAAATACGAAAAAGACCATTTTTCTAAGAGATTTGTTGTAATTTTGCGTTTGCATCGGCTTGCAAATAAAACGCAGATTTTACATAATTTTGAATATCATGAGTCTATTTTCTGAATTTGAACCCATTACAAGCGAACAATGGTTTGCACAAATCGAAAAAGATTTGAAAGGAAAACCCCTGTCTTCTTTGAATTGGAAATGGGCAGAAGGCATGGAAACGCCTCCTTTTGCTACAAAAAATGACTTCACTAGCGACTTTGAGCGTAATAAAAATGTCTCAGATAATTTCCCCATTCGTAGGGGCAACATTTTTAATATCACAGATTCTGGCTGGCAAATGGTGCAAGAAGTGTGCATAGATAATACAACTACTGCCATCGAAATCGTTTCTTCTGTTCAAAATACAGATGTTCAGGCGTTTAGGCTTTTTACAAGACAAACAGATATTCCTATTTTGGAGTTATATGATGTCTTGCGTGTCATAGATTTGCGCAGATATGCCGTTCATATTCACCTGCCTTTGATGGAGGAAGATACTTTGTATGGCATTATCAATTTGTTGATGGAAAATGGCTATGATACCAAAGTGCTTACGGGAGCTTTGTATGTAACAAGTATGTCAGAGCATTTTTGGGTAGAAAAAGATACAACCTATTTTTCTGCTTTTCAGACCTTGGGCGTAGATTTGGCACAATATGAAAATAATATCATACATCAATTGGCGTTTGCTTTGGGTATTTCGGTAGAAATGGTGGAATACCTCAAAGGCGAAAAAATCTCGCCTGAACAGTGTTTTGCCTCTTTTGCCTATCATTTTCCTGTAGGGGGCGACTTTTTTCCCGAAATAGCCAAGTTCAGAGCTTTTCGTATGTTGTTTTCAAAATTTTGCGAAGCCTATCATATTTCAGATGAAATTGAGCAGTCTCCTTTTATTTTGGCTTCGACAGGTATAAATAATAAATCGGAATACGATGCCTATACCAATCTTTTGCGTACCACAACCGAAGCAATGTCTGCCATTATGGGTGGCGCAAATGCCCTAAACGTGCGCCCTTTTGATGCAACTTTTAACGATTCTACAGCTTTTTCACAAAGAATTAGCCGAAATATTCAACACTTATTGAAATATGAATCTTATCTGGATAAGGTTTCTGATGCCGCAGGTGGCTCTTTTTATATCGAAAAATTGACTGAACAAATTGCACAAGCTGCTTGGAAATTATTTCAAGAAATTGAGGCAAAAGGCGGCTTTTTGGCTTGTTTAAATGATGGTTTTATTCAAACATTGCAAGATGCGACACAGCGCAAAATCTTGGTAGATATGCGCAAACGCAAAAAAGTGTTGGTTGGGATAAATCAATATCCCGATGGAAAAGAAATAAGACAAAAAATAAAATATACAAATCATGTGTTTTATGGACATGAATATGCAGAAATTCGCCAAAAAATAGATAACTTTGCACAAGTCAAAGGAAAAAGAGTAACTGCTAATATTTGCACTTTTGGAGATTTGACCCTGCGCAACGCAAGGGCTTTATTTGTTCGTAACTTACTGGGCTGTGCAGGGTTTGAAGTCGTGGAAAATGCAGACATAGTGGCAGATGTGATTGTTTTGTGCAGTTCAGATGCGGAATATTTTGAAGAAGGCAAAAGTCAGATAACTTATTTAAGAGAAAAGTGTCCTAATGCAAGCATTTTGATAGCTGGAAAACCCGAAAATGTGGAAACATTGATGGCTGATGGCAATTTGTATGCAGGCATGGACGTGGTATATTTTTTGCAAAATTTGACAGCTAAATGGTCGTAAGAATAAAATTATGTTGAAAATTCCGTATGGCATAAGTAATTTTGCTGCTATTGCAACCGAAAATTACTATTTTGTGGATAGAACCCATTATCTTGAAAAATTGGATAACTTGGGAGAAAAGTATATTTTCTACCTACGTCCACGCCGTTTTGGGAAGTCTTTGTGGATTTCTATCATGCAATATTATTATGGCATAGAATATCAATCACAATTTACCTCGTTATTTGGTAAATATTATATAGGGCAAAATCCCACGCCTTTGGCAAATCAATATTTGATATTGCGTTTTGATTTTAGCCGTATAGATACAAGAACGCCTGAAAGTAGCTATTTTGGTTTTTGGGTAAATGTAAAAATGGGGGTTTCTGATTTGATGAATACGTATTCTACCTATTTTACAGATACGCAAAAAACAGAAATATTAAATAAGGCACAGCCAGAAGTGATGTTAAAAGAGCTTTTAAAAGCGGTAAAGGCAACTTCTCCATATAAAATATATCTGCTTATAGATGAATACGACCATTTTGCGAATGAGTTATTGGCGTTAAATTTGACGCATTTTAAGGAAATTGTAGGACGAAATGGCTGGGTAAGAAAGTTTTATGAAACCATCAAAACGGCAACAGGCGAGGGGATTGTAGATAGATTGTTTGTTACGGGGGTTTGTCCTGCAACCTTGGATTCGATGACAAGTGGCTTTAATATTACCTCATCTTTGACCTTAAATGCGAGTTTTCATGCGATGATGGGTTTTAAAGCGTATGAAGTTTCGGCAATTTTGGAAAATATTGGTATTCAAGGCGAGCAACTGCCCGCTATTATGGAGCAGATGCGTCTTTGGTACGATGGTTTCAAAATATGTGAAGATGCAAAGGAACATTTATACAATCCTGACATGGTCTTGTATTTTGCCAAAGAATATGTTTCGACAGGCGGCTATCCAAGGCGTATGTTAGATGTGAATATTGCTTCGGATTATGGCAAAATAAAAAGTATTTTTGAAATAGATGGCAAAGAAGCTGAACGAGTGCCTCTTTTGGAGAAAATTGTGTCTGATGGGAAAATTTCTACTAAGTTAGTAGAGCGTTTCAACTTTGAATTGGGCTTTGGCAAACAAGATTTTTTGAGTTTGTTGTTTTATATGGGCATGTTGTCTATCGAAGACGTAGATTTAGATGCGGTTGTTTTGCGCACGCCCAACTATGTGATGCGAGAATTGTATTATGAATATTATTACAAATTGCTGGAAGATAGTAAGTTAGCACCTGTGATAATGGAAGATGTAAAAGATGCGATTCGCAACATGGCAAAATACAAAGATTTGTCAGGTTTTAAAGCATTGGTAGAAGGCATTTTGGCAGCACATTCGATTCGAGACAAAGCCAATTTTAGCGAAAAACACATCAAAACCTTAATCATCACTTTATTTTATATCTCCGAAATTTACATGGTAGATAGCGAACCCGAAACAAACCGCAATTATATGGATATTTTACTTGTGGGACGGTTTCAATACAAAGTGCCATACAATTTCCTGTTTGAACTCAAATATGCCAAAAAAGCAACAGCGGAGGAATTGGAAAAATTGCGACAAGATGCCATTTTGCAACTTACAAGCTATCGCAATACGCCCAAAGTCCAAAATATAGAACGCCTTCATGCCTTTATTTTGATTGTCGTAGATAAAGAATTGAGAATATTGGAGGAAATTGTTTAGTTTAGTAAAAAATAAAAACGATGTTGAGAATACCATACGGGCTAAGTGATTTTAAGAAAGTTGCCACCCAAAACTATTATTTTGTGGACAGAACCCATTATCTTGAAAAATTAGATAATTTGGGGGAACAATATATTTTCTATTTGCGCCCACGCCGTTTTGGGAAGTCTTTGTGGATTTCTATCATGCAATATTATTATGGCATAGAATATCAATCACAATTTACCTCGTTATTTGGTAAATATTATATAGGGCAAAATCCCACGCCTTTGGCAAATCAATATTTGATATTGCGTTTTGATTTTAGCCGTATAGATACAAGAACGCCTGAAAGTAGCTATTTTGGTTTTTGGGTAAATGTAAAAATGGGGGTTTCTGATTTGATGAATACGTATTCTACCTATTTTACAGATACGCAAAAAACAGAAATATTAAATAAGGCACAGCCAGAAGTGATGTTAAAAGAGCTTTTAAAAGCGGTAAAGGCAACTTCTCCATATAAAATATATCTGCTTATAGATGAATACGACCATTTTGCGAATGAGTTATTGGCGTTAAATTTGACGCATTTTAAGGAAATTGTAGGACGAAATGGCTGGGTAAGAAAGTTTTATGAAACCATCAAAACGGCAACAGGCGAGGGGATTGTAGATAGATTGTTTGTTACGGGGGTTTGTCCTGCAACCTTGGATTCGATGACAAGTGGCTTTAATATTACCTCATCTTTGACCTTAAATGCGAGTTTTCATGCGATGATGGGTTTTAAAGCGTATGAAGTTTCGGCAATTTTGGAAAATATTGGTATTCAAGGCGAGCAACTGCCCGCTATTATGGAGCAGATGCGTCTTTGGTACGATGGTTTCAAAATATGTGAAGATGCAAAGGAACATTTATACAATCCTGACATGGTCTTGTATTTTGCCAAAGAATATGTTTCGACAGGCGGCTATCCAAGGCGTATGTTAGATGTGAATATTGCTTCGGATTATGGCAAAATAAAAAGTATTTTTGAAATAGATGGCAAAGAAGCTGAACGAGTGCCTCTTTTGGAGAAAATTGTGTCTGATGGGAAAATTTCTACTAAGTTAGTAGAGCGTTTCAACTTTGAATTGGGCTTTGGCAAACAAGATTTTTTGAGTTTGTTGTTTTATATGGGCATGTTGTCTATCGAAGACGTAGATTTAGATGCGGTTGTTTTGCGCACGCCCAACTATGTGATGCGAGAATTGTATTATGAATATTATTACAAATTGCTGGAAGATAGTAAGTTAGCACCTGTGATAATGGAAGATGTAAAAGATGCGATTCGCAACATGGCAAAATACAAAGATTTGTCAGGTTTTAAAGCATTGGTAGAAGGCATTTTGGCAGCACATTCGATTCGAGACAAAGCCAATTTTAGCGAAAAACACATCAAAACCTTAATCATCACTTTATTTTATATCTCCGAAATTTACATGGTAGATAGCGAACCCGAAACAAACCGCAATTATATGGATATTTTACTTGTGGGACGGTTTCAATACAAAGTGCCATACAATTTCCTGTTTGAACTCAAATATGCCAAAAAAGCAACAGCGGAGGAATTGGAAAAATTGCGACAAGATGCCATTTTGCAACTTACAAGCTATCGCAATACGCCCAAAGTCCAAAATATAGAACGCCTTCATGCCTTTATTTTGATTGTCGTAGATAAAGAATTGAGAATATTGGAGGAAATTGTTTAGTTATTTCTAAATAAAGATGAATTGCAAAAAACTAATAAAATAATCTATCCTTAAATAAATGATTATTAGTTGTTTAGTTAAAATTCTTGAAGCAATCCTACATAACTTTCAACTCTCCACTTTCAACTATTAGAACCAATCAACCATTATGTTTTTCCTTAAAATAATTGTTTTCGTTTTTTTATTATACCTACTTGCAGCCCTCATCATGTATTGGGTGCAGGAGTGGTTTTTCTTTCACCCTGAGAAATTGCCAAGAGATTTCCCGTTTCAATATGGTTTGCCCTTTGACGAATTGTTTTTTGAAACCGAAAAAGGGGTAGAAATCAATGCTTTACACTTCAAAGTGTCAAAGCCTAAGGGGTGTATTCTGTATTTCAAAGGAAACAGCAAAAGTATCAAAGGTTGGTCAAAATTTGCCCGAGATTTTATGATGGCAGGCTATGATGTCGTCATGTTTGATTATAGAGGTTTTGGCAAAAGTGTGGGAAAACGCACAGAGGAAGGCATGTACAAAGATTCGCAATATGTTTATAACTGGCTGAAAACCATTTATCTTGAAACCGAAATTGTTGTTTATGGGCGTTCTATGGGTTCGGGTTTTGCTGCCAAAACTGCTGCTGAAAACATGCCCAAAATGCTCATTTTGGACGCACCTTATTACAGTTTTTCGCAGCTCATCAGAAAATATTATCTCCCTTTTCTGCCCACAAAGTTATTGCTAAAATACAAAATTCAAACTCATCGTTTTGTACCAGACATCAATTGTCCTGTATATATTTTTCATGGCACAAAAGATTGGGTCATTCCCATTCGTTATGGCTTGCAACTTATCCGTCTCATAGGCTCACAACAAGGCACTTTTATTCGGATTCAGGGCGCAGGACACAATAATTTGCGCAATTTTCCCGCCTATTATCAAAACCTATATCGTATTTTGGGATTTGTGGAATGAGAACTACCTAAAATCAAAAAATAAATGATGAATAAGAATCTCTTTACTGGAATTTTGCTTTTTATGTTGTGAATGAAATGAGGCTTCCCAATCGCATACTTTTTGCGATAATAAAGAAGATTTTTCTACTACAAAATGATAATCGCTAACATTTTTCTTTAGTCTATCTATTATTCCTTCTAAATTTCCTCCGACAACAAAACTACACATACCCGAATAGTCTTCTGAGTCTTTGATATATTCAAGATAAACAAACCGTTTTATTCCAGCATCAATGTATTGAGCTTGTACTGCACCTTTTATTTTTTTACATTCAATAATGTACCGCAATTTACTGATAAAAAACTGAATATCATTACGTTTAATGTCTCCTTCCCTTGTAATCATTTGAACTTCTGCGCCAAAATTAATCGTATCATCATTAATAAATTCGCTAATTTTCCCGCATTTGTGTGTTAAAGCATGTTGAATTTTATTTCTAATCCCATTTTCATCAAAACTTGAAATATTAGGGATATTCTTTACAATTTTATAGGCATCTATCATAGATGATAGATATAGTTCCTCAATCCATTGTTGAACAGAGTCGTAGCCTAAGTTTTTGATGTAATCATCAGGCATATTCATGGTGTGGTAATTTATTTAAAAGTTCGTGGATTTCTTCGTTTGCATCTTCAATAGCTTGATAAAGTGTCCAATCTCTCATATATTTACTTTTAATAATAAAAAATTCATTTTCTTCATAAATTTTCACTTTATCTTCGTTCAGCATATTCGTTTTTACCATATTTTGTAACTGTTTGTTTTTAATATAAGTAAGGAGTTTTTTATCCTCAATATCCCCTAATGAAATTTGTTCTTTATACTTATCAACAGGCACGATTTTAAAATATAGAACCATTCCCAAATAAGACGATTTGTAATAAGCATTTAATCGAATGTCATTTTTTAGTACTCGCTGATACATAGTGCGAAACTTATCAGCATATATTTGCAAATCTTTGGAGGTTGCGTCCTCATTTTTTCGTTCTACATTTACTTGATAAAATTCTCTAATCAGCTCTTTTTCAAAAGTTAAAAGCCCATATCCATCAAATATAATGTTATCTATTTCACCTATTAAAGACTGAATACATTTTCCCTGTTGCATTAAACTTTGTATTTCTTGTATAAGGCTTTGTATCCTTATTTTATCTTCATCAGAAAAATCGGCAAAAGGGATATTTTTTAACTCATTCACTTTCAATGCCTCAAGCCCTTCCCCTTTATTCATTTGAGATGAACTCTGGCAAAAATAATACCCCACTAATGCCGAATTAATAATAGCAGTAGCAAATACCTGATAAGCATTTGGCTCAATTTTGATTGTTATTATATCCTCTGTAAAAATAAGTTCCTCATTAGTATAAGCAGAAATGAGTCTAAGTTTATCCGCTTTTGTGGGATTTCTTTTTAATATGATTCTTTCGCCTTTAAATAAAGTATCAAAATCATTTGGTCTCATTCTTTCAGATTCTTGCTTAATATTAAAATTATCAAAATTTGCTGTATTTTCAATATAATAACTATGTAAACTTTTAGCTTTTAGCATTTTCATATATTCAGGATTTCCTGATGGTGCTGCTCCATTTGGGTTTATTCCTCTGCTACAAAATGAGACAAAGATATTTTTGTCTTTATTGGCTATTATTTTTTTGATGAGTTTATAATCTTTCCAGTTGCCATTTACAAATATTCGCCAAATCATATCTTCTTGCAACAATTCACGTTGTTTTACGGGTTTTATGTCTTTTTGCGTAAAATGAATAGTTTTAAACGCTTGGCTAAAAGCTGTTAATTGAGGCGTAATATATTGTATATTATGGTTTTCTCTTATCATTTCGCTATCCAAAATTAAGATGGAAGCAGGTTCTTTTGTTCCTTCAAACAGAATGGGAGAAAGAGCTGAGACATCATAATAATAGCGTAGATTATAGCTTAGTAATAATTCTTTTCTAAAAACTTCGGATTTTTCATTCAAAAAATTAGAATTATTTACAATAACGGCTATTCGTGTCTTTTCATGGCACAACTCTTTTATTTTCAGTAAAAAGCATTGTGAACGTTGTTTAAAGCGAACATTTTTATATTTAGCCCATGTTAGGGCATTCCTTTCTTTAATTGTTTCAGGGTTTTCCTTATCTTCTTTTATTTGTCCCCAAGGCGGGTTTGCCACAATACAATCGAAAAACCTATATTCCGCATTTTCTATATTAAAAACTATTTCGTCTGTTATGGTATTTTTTTGAATTAGGTTTATACCTATCATGGAAGGAATAATAGGCTGTCTAATCGCAATTTGTGTTTGTATATCTTCAATATCAATGCCTTCCAGCAGAGTTAATGCAAGGCTAAAAGCTGTAATTTGTAAAGCACGTAAGTCTATATCTACGCCAAATATCTGCTTGTTAAGTAATTGCATTTTCTGGTCTATAGAACAATTTTTATTTTGTAACAAAATATATTTCAATGTTTGAACTAAAAATGCACCTGAACCACAAGCAGGGTCTAATATGGTAGCACACTTATTCGTATCTAAAATAGGATAAACACTTTCTTTTAGCATAAAATCTACCACGAAAGTGCGAGTATAGTAAATACCCTGTGTCTTTTTTTTGTTGCGATTGGTTGAACTCAAAAAGTTTTCATATATGTTACTAATAAGTTGAATAGGTATCTTGTCAAATTGATAAGGAAAAAATGCACTCGACTGTCTTGTTCGTTTAAAAAGGAGATAATCTTCCGAAAAGAAAATATGTAACTCTCTTATATGTTGGTCTGAAATCTGGATTTCTGCATTTAAAATATCGCCATTAATTTTTCTTATTTCGTCAAAACAAGCAATCAAGGTGGACTGATTACCTGTACTTAATGCCGTAGTCAAAGGTTTATTAGGAAGAATTTGCCTATCTTCTAAATACTTTACAAATATACATTTTAGAATTAATAAGTCAATGTTATTTGAATCCTTATCAAAACTACTTAATGCTGATTTTAAGGCAATCAGATTGTTTAATAAATCTTTGTCTAATTCACGTTTAAGCTCTTTTTGCTTCTCTGCAATAAATTTAAAAAATAAAGCATTATCAATATTTTCTTTTGAAATGAAATCTCTGTTTACTTCCTCATATCCTTTTGTATTTAATCCATAACTAAAATTATTTGGTTTTTCTTTGGCATAAATAATTTTTGGAGTATCATTATTTATAGCAATAAATATATCAATCTTATTTTCATTCCACAACCCATAATGGTACTCTTGTAACTCTTTATGTTCTTCAAAATAAAAAAAAGGAATCTTTTGCGTATTTTTTTCATTTACTTTTGTTTGATAAATAAAAAGATTTTCAGAAGAGTCTTTTATATCATCTTCTGAAAATCCTATAGAAAGCAGATATTTACGCAGCATTTTATTTATCAAATTACAAGGTCGGTTATAAAGCCACAAATATAATACACTTTTCTCATAAAAACCTATTTTCTTTCGCTAAAATGTGTATAAAAATTGAATTTAAGACAAATTCTATATCAGAAAATGCGAATAATAGAAAATTATAGAAGCCTTGCTATATTCACAACAAGATACTCTCTTTATATTCATAAGCTAAAATACAATATTTTTCTTGTCCATTATCAAAACAATTATCCCATTTTAGTCTTTACTAATCAAAGATACTTTATTTTTTCCTATTTTTGTCCTCTCAAAATAACAATAATATGTCTGACGACCATCTATATCTTATCGCCCTATCCATGTCAAAAGGCTTGGGTCCCGTTCTTATTCGCAATTTGGTTGCATTTTGTGGGACAGGCAAAAAAGTGATGGAAACGCCCAAAGGAAAGTTGGCAAAAGTACCTGGAATAGGCGAAAAAACGATAGATGCTATCACAAAATCGGCAAGTTTATTGGCTTTTGCAGAAAGTGAGTTGAAACTTGCCGAAAAAAATAAGGTTGTTTTGCTTTCTTATTTGGACAAAAGCTATCCGCAACACCTCAAATTTATCCATGATGCGCCCATTATTTTATACAAAAAAGGCAATATAGACTTCAATGCACAGCCTTCGATTGCGCTTGTAGGCACAAGAAATGTTACGGAATATGGCAAAAAAATGACGCATTTGTTTGCAGAATATTTTGCTATGCGAGGCATAAATGTCGTAAGTGGCTTAGCGTATGGCGTTGATATTCAGGCTCATAAAACAACTTTGGCACAAAATGGAATCACAACGGCGGTACTTGCACATGGTTTAGACACAATTTATCCGCCTACACACCAAGAAAAGGCAATAGAAATGTTGGAAAAAGGCGGCTGGCTCTCCGAATATGCTTTTGGTACAAAACCTGATAACAATCATTTTCCTGCACGCAATCGCATTGTGTCGGGTATGTCAAAGGCAATTATTGTGATAGAAGCGGCAGAAACAGGGGGCGCACTCATTACGGCAAGAAGCGGTTTTGAGCAAAATCGGGAAATTTATGCTTTACCTGGCAATGTAGGCAATAATTTTTCCGCAGGTTGCAATAAATTGATTCGAGAAAATATTGCAAAATTGGTTACGCACCCCGAAGAAGTATTGCAAGACCTTGAAATTCAATGGCTTGAATACAAAGAAAAGCCCCCTCAAACGCCCGATGAAATTACGCATTTTCCCAACATTCCGCTTTCCGCAGATGAAACGCAGGTGCTGAATTTGCTAAGAAATGCAGAATTGCAAATAGATAATATCGCCATACAAACAGGAATTGCGATTTCAAACCTCAATTCTTTGTTGCTGATGATGGAGTTTAAGGGACTTGTGGAGCAGTTGCCAGGGAAGAAATTTAGAATTGCTTAGTGAAAATGATGACACAACTCCTCCATATCTGCACCGCAGGCAGCGTAGATGACGGCAAAAGTACCCTCATCGGACAACTTTTATATCAAACAAACTCAATTCCCGAAGACAAATGGGCGGAAATAGAACGGGCAAGTCTTGCCAAAGGCTTGGATTTCATAGATTTATCATTACTCACAGATGGGCTGATTGTGGAGAGAGAAAAAGGAATAACGATTGACGTTGCTCATATTTATTTTTCGTTTCAAAATAAAAAGTATATTCTTGCCGATACACCTGGGCATTTTGAATATACACGCAATATGATTACAGGGGCTTCGCAGTCGCAGGTGTGTATGATTATGATAGATGCGAAAAGGGTCTTGACAGAGCAGACTCGCAGACATTTGTATATTGCTTGTTTGTTGGGATTGCAGGAAGTTGTTTTTTGTATCAATAAAATGGATTTAGTCAGCTATGAGCAGCTTATTTTTGAGCAGTATGTAGCTGATTTACAAGTGCTAATATCTTCCTTTGACACAAAAAAAACGCATTTTTCTGTCATTCCTATTTCGGCTTTGGCGGGTGAAAATATTGTTTTTCCTACTCAAAAAATGGCTTGGTACAAAGGCGATTGTTTGTTGCAAATCTTAGCAAAAATAAATATCTATGAAGCAGAAAAACCTGTTCGCTTTTTTGTGCAAAATATTATCAAAACAAATGATTTTCAAGGCATTGCAGGGAAATTAGTAAGCGGAAACTTGCAAAAAGGAGATACGATTTTCTTACTTCAAAAAGAAAAATACACCCAAATTTCTGCTATCTATAAAGGGGAAAAAAGCATAGATTTCGCCGCAGAAGGAGAAAGTTTGTTGCTTGAAATTGAGCCTTTTATTGCTGTTGAAAGAGGGGAATGTCTCACGATAAAAGCAGATATTTTGCCAGGAAAAAAGGTGTTTTCTGTTCAACTTTGTTGGCTCGATGAAACAGAAGGAAAAACAGGAAAATCCTATCTTTTGCAGCAAAGTACTTTTCGTACAGAAGCCATGCTTTCCGAAATTCAATATGTGATAAATATCACCACGCAAGAAAAAATAACCGCTTATTCTTTGAAAATGAATGATATAGCTCTTGTCGCTTTACAAACTGAAAAACCACTTTTTATAGATAGTTTTGATGAAAATCCTGCAAATGGGCGTTTTATTTTGATAGATAAAGATACTTTTCATACCGTTGCACTAGGTTTGGTTACATAAAAAACGCCATTTGATAAGAGAATTTATCAAATGGCGGGATATAACAATCAATAATCTTTATTCTTTCTCTATTTCCTGCCCTTCTTCCAAAGGTGCTTCTACGCCTTCTAAGGCTTTTCCACGAATAAATATATCCACAGGCCAGCCTTCTTTGACCGAATCTCCTTCAGGTTTGGGATATTGGTCATAAATTCTGCCATCGCCATTGCTATTGTCATATACAGGATTGATATTTAAGCCCACATCAGACAAAGCCTGCAATGCATCGGTGTAAGACAAACCTATCACGTTTGGAACTTGTACAAAACTTTCTTTCAAGCCTTCACCAATCACCAATACAATGCCTGCGCCTTGTGGAATATCTGAACCTGTTTTGATTTCTTTACCTTTCCACAGCACCCTTAGTACCACATTTTTGGCAATATCAGGCACTTTTTTGATGTCTTCTACTTGCAATTTCCAACTTTCGAGCCTTGCTTTTGCTTGATATACTGATAAATCTACCACTTTTGGCATTTTTACCATGGGAGGCACAGCTTTATTTAAGGTAAGAAAAACGGTTCTACCCGGTTTTACCGTACTTGCAGGCAAAGGATATTGTTTTACCACAGATAACGGCGCAACATTTGGCAAATAAATCGAATCTCTCACTTCGTAATCTAAATCGGCATCGCTCAATTTATCCATCGCCTCTTTGTAAGGCAATTTATTTACATCAGGCACAACTGCCGATGCACCATGTTGCGTGTAAGATGGCAGAAATACATAAAAAATGAATAAATATGCCAAAA
>JAAFHL010000004.1:23290-36733 GCA_013298365.1 Bacteroidota bacterium
TATTACGCCAAAAAGCGAAATGAAAAACTCTTTGCTTTTGAAATATAATAACATAGTTTGTTGAGTGTTGAGCGTGGATAGTTTTATATATTGTTATTTTTATATGCTAACTCGTTTTTTTGCATTTGTTGAATATGTCTTTGTATATGTTTGCCAAGAAAGTAAATATATTCATATACATCTATTTTTCCTAACTCATTGACTGACATCGTTGTTTTGTATAAAATGCCTTCTCCATTTTTTAGTTGTGCCAAATAACAGCGACATCTTAGCACCTGCATTTCTAATTCATCTCTTATGTCCGCCAATTTTTTCTCTCCTTTGGGCTGCATATGTTCTGGGCGCACCCATATAAAAGACTTATAAAACCCAACTTCGTCTAATCTATCTTTGTGAAACACATAATTTTCCAATTCTACCGCTAAATCCTTGTTTTGAATATTTCTTAACGCTTTATTTGTTCCTTTTTCTACCAAAATCAAGAGATATTTATTCGTCAAAACAATGTGTTCCAAAATTTCGTCAATCGTCCAAGCATTATCTTCAGGCACATATTTCCGCAAACTTTCTGCTTTATCAAACCATGTATCGGCTTCTTTGTAAATTGTGTGCAGAAAAGTGTCTATTTCTTGGATTAAGGCATGAATGTTCATTTTTTATAGATTTTGAAAATTATTTGGATATTTATTAGCATATAAAAACATACTTTCTGAGATATTCATTAATTCCCCACCCCATGATACATCAAATCCACATTTCCGCCTTGTCTTGCAGAATCACCTTTGGGATATTGGTCATATACTTTTCCATCACCATTTTTATTATCTGGTATGGGTGTAACGCCAAAACCTGCTGAGGTAATACGAGAGGCAGCTTCGGAATAAGCCATACCTATGACATTTGGGACACGCACAAATTTTTGATTTGCGCCTGCGCCAATCACTAAAACTACCCCTGAACCTTGTAAAATATCCGTTCCTTCTTTGATGTCTTTGCCTTCATACAAAACCCTTAACACCATATTTCGTGCAATATCTGGCACTTTGCGCACTTCTTTTACTTGCAATTTCCAGCTTTCCAGTTTTGCTTTTGCTTGATAAACCGATAAATCTACCACTTTTGGCATTTTTACGGTAGGCGGCACACTTTTGTTTATGGTTAAAAAGATGGTTCTTCCTGGTTTTACCGTATTTGAAGCATTTGGATATTGCTTTACAATCGTAAGGGGCGGCGTATTTGGAAGATAAATAGAATCGGTTACTTGTGAAGCTAAATCAGCGTCATCTAACTTTTCTTCTGCTTCTTTTATGCTCAATTTCATCACATCTGGCACAACAACAGATGCTCCATGATGTGTGTAATTGGGCAAAAACATATAAAAAACAAGTATATAGCCCACTACGCAAAGCGCAATATATGCCAATACCGTTAATAAAAATTCTCTACTTATAAAATATCTAAGCATATCAGTTTACAGTTAGCAGTGAACAGTTAGCAGTGAACAGTTAGCAGTTACTGGTCATTGATGACTGCTAACTGATGACTGTTCAAGCGCAAAGATAAGGAATACTTGGCAATTTCTTACATGAGCAAGATTATTTTTGGTAAAAAGTGTTTTTTTGTATGATTTTTGAGGCAAAATCAATCATATTTACATTTAATTTTCCAACAACATGAAAAGAAAACTGCTCTCTTTTGTATTTTTATTAAGCGCATTTTCAGCCATCTTTGCACAAACAAAGCCGCCAATAGCAGAAGTTTTTCGTAGTGTGCCAGCCGATTTGGGCAAAGAAAACAAACTCTTAGTCGCTATTTTTGAAGACAGAGAACTAAGTCCCATGGAACAACGTGCGCTTGCTCGGGATAAGCAGTTTGCTAAACAAGTAGAGGAATTAAAACGCATGGTGGCAGAAAGAAATGAGGAGCTTGTAAAAATCCTCAAAAAATACAATACCCCTTATCAACTTGTCAAAATGCACGACATAGATTCTTTGAAAACAGCAGGTTACAAATATTATTTAGACATGTCAGTCATGCCTAAGCAATTCAAAGAACCTAAAAAAGAGGCGATGTTTGCAAGTTATACTCGTTTTGATAATGCAAATGAAATGTATGCCAATTATAACGTACAATTTCACTATTATTTTTATATTCGTAATCTCCAAAACGATGACGTATATCTTACTAACGAATTTAAAGGATATGAGCAGGGTTTTGTATCTTTGGAGAAATTCTTGGATAAGGTAAAACAGGAAATGAAGTAAACGCCTAATCAACCCTTTGAATGGGCATAGCCCTTCAAAGCGGTTGATTTTACCGCCTTAACTCTATTGTTTGCATGATTAAGCGAAATTGTGCCAAATCGGAAGGATAATTGCGCAAACGAAATTCCACATCTGGCACACGCTTTTTGAGTTGTTGTGTAGCAGGTTTTTGGATAAGGGTTGCCACAAAAATCGCTCTTTCCTCATCTTCCATATTTTTTTGGTAATCGTCAAAAATTACGGCTAATTTTTCCAAAGCTCCGCTATTTTGGGCATAAAAAGCCCCTAAATGTGCAATCATTTCTGCATCTCCATTCAAAGCCAATGCCTCGCCCGTTTCTTGCGCAAAACTTTCTACTGTAGAAAAATATTTCTCATCTACAGCTATATCATCTCGGCTTGCAAGCTGATGGAGTTTTGACGATTCTTTCACACTCAAAGCCCCTGTATTTGTGCGTTTGCAAGAGATGAGAAAAAAAACAAGTAAAATCGCTAAATATCGCATATTATGATGGTATTTTCTTGCAAAGATAATAAAAGTCCTAAGAAATCAGCATATACATGCAAATATTCATATTGTTTTTCTGCCTTTTTAGCTGTATTTTTGCAGCCGAAAAACATAACATATACTCATTTTGGCACGTAGCAAAGAATTTAGAAAGGCAGATTATTTCGCAACGCCTAATTGTTTTGGCAAAGATTGCGTAGATAAGAAGGGCAAATGGAAAGCGCATTTTGGCAATGACAATCCCCTCAGCTTGGAATTAGGCTGTGGAAGGGCAGATTTAAGCTTGGCTTTTGCCGCCATGTTTCCTGAACGCAATTTCTTGGGAATAGACCTCAAACCTGCTCGTTTGTGGAAACCTGCTAAGCGTATGCAGGAGGAAGGCGTAAAAAATATCGCTTTTATTTACATGCACTTGATGGAAATTGGGGACTTTTTTGTGGAAAATGAAGCAGATGAGCTTTGGATTACTTTTCCAGACCCTTTTCCTAAGTTGCGACATGCCAAGCATAGAATGATAAATCCGCCTTTTTTGGCTTTGTATCGTAATATTTTGAAAAAAGGGGGCAAGGTGCATTTTAAAACTGATAATTTGGATTTGTTTCATTATGCTTTGGAGATTTTTGTGCGAGAAAAAAACATTACTTTGTTGGAAATCTCTTTTGACCTGCACAACGACCCCATTAATAACGAAGTAATTGGTATGAAAACCGAATATGAACGCAAGTTTATGGCAGAGGGCATTCCGATTAAATATGTTTGTTTTTTGTTTAATGATAAATAAAAAATGAACTATCTTTGTATCAACAATTAATACATTATATAGACATGAAATCATTTGGAAATTGGGATATACAGGACTTAACTTTTACCTTTGGCTTGGTAGAGGTCGAAAATTCACCTATTTTATCGGAATGGTCAAATGCTGCTATCGTACTTTCTGAAAAAGAAATAGAAATGTTACAATTGTTGAGGGCAAAAATATTACAATTAGGAGAAGATTGGAATGAAGATGAGTTAAAAATGAATTATATTGCTCCTATTATGTTATTGGCTAACTATGGCGCAAAAAATGCGTACAATGCTTTTTTTCAAAGGTCTTTGGCTACAACTGTGCAAGGTACAGAACTTGGGGGAATCGTAGATATGATAATTGCAAGAGGTTGGGCGAAACCGACTATGCCTTATTTTTTTCTCCACGAATACAAACAAGACCAAGCTGCTAATAAAGGAAGTGCACGTGGACAACTTATTGCAGCTATGCTCGCAGCTCAAGTGCTAAATGCAAATGATAAACCCTTATTTGGGGTATATTTGATAGGGGCAAGTTGGCGTTTTGTGGTTTTAGAAGCAAGAAACTATGCTGTAACTCGTTTTGATGCTACAAAACAAGAAGACTTATTTCAAATTTTTGCTATGCTAAAATGGATAAAAACGTATATTGAAAAAGATTTAGGACTGATATAATTTATTTTGCTTCATCTGTGGAAACTAGCCTCTCTTATCTGCGCCAATCTGGCTCAATCCAAACAGATACAAAACTAATATACAAATACATGGAATATCAAGTATTATTATACTATAAATTTGTAAGCATCGCCGACCCACAGGCTGTGCGAGACGAGCATTATGCCAAATGTCAAAGCCTCAATTTGAAGGGACGAATATTGATTGCTACCGAAGGAATAAATGGAACAGTTTCGGGCTTAAAAGCTGATACAGAAGCATACATGGAATGGATGTCGCAGCATGATTTGTTTGCGGGGACAGAATTTAAAATAGATGAATATGACCGACATGCTTTTTTGAAGCTGCATGTGCGTGTCAAAAACGAGGTCGTTAGGTTTAACTTGCCAAATACTGTGCAGGAATATGGCACAGGCAAGTTTGTTGAGCCAGAAGAATTTAGAAATGCTATAAAAGAAGCACAAACGAATCCGAATATTGTTATTTTGGATACTCGTTCCGAATATGAATTTAATGTGGGCAAATTTAAAAATGCGGTAACTTTGCCCATAGATAATTTTCGGGAATTGACCGATTGTATGGAGGAGATGGAACAGTTGCGAGGCAAACAAATTTACTCCTACTGCACAGGCGGGATTCGTTGCGAAAAAATTACAGGTTGGTTGGCGCACCAAGGTTTTGATATTTATCAGCTACATGGTGGTATCATTCGTTATGGCAAAGAAGTAGGGGGCGAGGACTTTGATGGGCAATGTTATGTCTTTGACCAGAGAGTTGTTGTGCCGATTAATCAGGTGAATCCCAACGTAATAGGACACTGTTTTGTGTGCGACAATACCACCGAAAAAATGATAAATTGTGCCAATGCACTTTGTAACAACCATATTTTGATATGTGAAACCTGTTTTCATGAATTAGAAGGTTGCTGCTCTGAGGAGTGTACACACAGCGAACAAAAAAGGGCTTTTAATCCAGACGGCTACTTTTTGAGAGGCGTAAATAGCAAAAATTATGTGAAATAAATATGCAATTACAAACGATTGTCCCGATTTCACCTGCGCCATTTTCTCTTTTGCCCCATACGAATATGCTATTAATGGGTTCATGTTTTGCCGAGAATATCGGCGAAATACTGACTTCTTTGCATTTTCCAACCCATATAAATCCTTTCGGAATCGTTTATAATCCGTTTTCTTTGGCAAGAAATATAAGTTATTTGTTAGGCGAAAAAAGCTGGAATCCTGAAAACTTGGTTTTTTCGCAAGAAATGTGGCATAGTTTTGACCATCATAGCCGATTTTCAGGGGTTCAGCAAGAAAAAGTGGCTGCACATATTTTAGATACTATCGAAAAAGGCAAAGAAATGATGCAAAAAGCAGAAGTGATTTCGCTGACTTTGGGAACGGCTTGGGCATATAAATCGATTGAAGCAGGAGAAATTGTTGCAAATTGTCATAAAATACCTGCTCGTTTTTTTCAAAAAGAACTGCTTTCTGTGGCAGAAATCATGGCTGCTTTTTCGCCTATTTTTGAAAAAATAGACAAAAAAATCATCTTAACCATAAGTCCTGTGCGTCATTGGAAAGAAGGCGTAGTAGAAAATCAAATGAGCAAAGCCACCTTAATTCTGGCAGTTCAGGCACTAAAACAACATTTTGGCGAAAAAATAAGCTATTTTCCTGCCTATGAAATCATGATGGACGAGTTGAGGGACTATCGCTTTTATGGCAAAGATATGCTGCACCCAAACGAAATAGCCATTGAATATATATGGGAAAAATTTGCTGCTATGTATTTTTCAGAAAAAACAAAAAGTTATATTGCTCAAATTCAACGACTTAATACCCTCAAAGCCCATCGCCCATTTTCTACTGAAACACAAAGTTATGTAAAATGGCAAGCCAAAATTGCTGAAATGCAGGCAATTATCCATAATCAGTCGTCGGGCTAAGCCGAAACGAGCAACTTCGTGGCGTTTCGACCTAACTCAATGACTACTGTTAAAATCAACTCACTAAAAATCTTACCGCTGCCGCTGCACATTTCTGCCCATCAATTGCAGCAGACATAATGCCGCCTGCGTAACCTGCACCTTCGCCACAAGGAAACAAACCTTTGACTGTGGGGTGCATAAATGTCTCTATATCTCTTGGAATTCGAACAGGCGAAGAAGTACGAGATTCTACTCCAACCACAACCGCTTCGTTAGAAACATAGCCCTTCATCATTTGCCCAAATTGTCGGAAACCTTCTTGCAATCTTTTGTGTACAAAAGTAGGTAATACATTTCGTAAGTCAGTAGCCTGTAAACCAGGTAAATACGAACAGTCAGGCAGCGTTGTAGAAACTTTTCCTGAGACAAAATCACTTAGGCGCAAAGCGGGCGCAACCTGTTTGCCACCACCACCTATAAAAGCCCTTTCCTCTATTTTTCTTTGAAACAAAATGCCATCTAAGGGGCTAGGATTTTTTGTGATAAAATCTTCAACAGCCACTTCGACTACCATGCCCGAATTGGCAAAAGGAGAATCACGTTTAGAAGGCGACCAACCATTTACCACAAGTCCGTCTTCTTCGGTTGCCGAAGGGCAAATAATGCCGCCAGGACACATACAAAAAGAATAAACGCCTTTGTTAAGTATCTGTTTTACAAGCGAGTAAGACGCAGCAGGTAAATTCGGGTGGCGCACATCACAATGATATTGCAAACTGTCTATCAAGCCCTGCGGATGCTCAACTCGCACACCTAATGCAAAAGATTTAGCTTCAATAGCGATTTTGTTATTATGCAACAATTCAAAAATATCTCTGGCAGAATGTCCTGTGGCAAGAATCAAAGTATCGGTCGCAATCTTCTCATTTCCATTGAGTTCTATATGAGAAATTTTATCAGCTTGCACAAAAACATTGGTCAATTTGGTATCAAAACGCACTTCTCCGCCACATTCGATGATTTTCTCCCGCATATTTTGAATAATCTGCGGCAATTTGTTTGTGCCAATGTGCGGGTGCGCATCTATCGTAATATCAGCCGTAGCTCCAAAATAATGCAAAATATTCAAAACGCTGGCAGTATCGCCTCTTTTCGTAGAACGAGTATAGAGTTTTCCGTCTGAAAAAGTGCCTGCACCGCCTTCTCCAAAGCAATAATTGCTTTCAGGATTCACGATTCCTTCTTTGTTCAACGCGGCTAAATCCCGTCTTCTTTCTCGGACTGCTTTTCCACGCTCCAAAACAATGGGTTTATACCCCAATTCTATACATTTTAATGCAGCAAAAAGCCCCGCAGGACCTAATCCTACAATATATATTTCTTTTTTGAGGGAAACATTTTGTTGCGGCAACTCAAAAATGCTTTGATTTTCAGGCATTTCATCTACCCAAACCTCATAGCGAAGTTGATATACAACCTGATTGCGTTTTCGGGCATCAACTGAGCGTTTTCTCAAAGAAAAATGTTTGATACGATTGCTTTCTACGCCCATTTGCAGCGAAATGCAACGAAGGATTTCGGCTTCGTTGTCAAGAAATTCAGGATTTATCGAAATTTGTGTTTCTGTGTGCATGTTTTTATGAATTTGGGCAAAATTACATTTTTTTAAGTATAGATGTTAGAGAATATTTAGGGAAAGAATTTTCTGTGTTTGTGTCAATATGAAAGCCAACCTACTTATTTTGTAGATATATCTACTTATTTTGTAAGATAAGCTATTCATTTTGTAGTTCATCGGTATTTATTAGGAATGAAAAATAAATAAACGGATAATCTATCTGAAAATTCACGTAAAGCCGCAAAGATATAAAGGCGCAAAGAAAACAACATATTAATACTGGCTTTCTCATAAAAAAAAGTTCTGTAAAAATGGCTAATTTTACCACAAAGCTCACAAAGGATTCACAAAGAACACAAAAATGGATAGAAAAACAGGCTACTTTGTGTTCTTTGTGTTAGCTTTTCTTTGTGAACTTTGTGGTTTAAGTTTTTATGAGAAAGCAGAAGATATTTTCCATACTTTTAGCAATTCTTGTGTATTATTGTCGTAAATTTGGGGGATTTTATATTTATACCTAACAAAATACGGATACTATTTTATGAGAAAAAACAGTTTATTACTACTATCTTTGGCAGTTTTTGCCAATCTATCAGCCCAGTCTTTTTTCCCAAATACAAATCAAAAAGGACGTTTTTATGTCTATGGCGGTTGGAATAGAGGTTTTTATACAAATTCGGACATTCATTTTTCGGGGCAAAACTATAATTTTACCTTAGAAAATGTGGTAGCACACGATAGACAAACGCCTTTTGCACCTGACCCCTATTTTCACCCCATGAAATTTACGATTCCACAGACAAATATGCGGGCAGGCTATTTTTTTGCTTCACATTATAACGTTTCTTTTGGCATAGACCATATGAAATATGTCATGGACCAAAATCAGTCGGTAAAAATGACGGGCTATATTAGAGATACACAGACACAATATGATGGTGTGTACGATAATCAAAATATGGTGCTTACAGAAGACTTCCTAAGATATGAGCATACAAATGGACTTAATTATGTAAATTCCGAAGTATGCCGCTTTGATGAAATATTTCGGGTTGATAAAATAAAAAGTGCTTTTGCCATTACCGAAGGTATAGGAATTGGCGCACTTGTGCCACGTACAGACACAAAATTATTGAATTATGCCCGACATGATGAGTTTCACCTTTCGGGCTATGGCATGAGCGCAAAAATGGGGTTAAATCTTACTTTGTTCCGTTATTTTATGTTACAAAGTGAAGTAAAAGGCGGATTTATGCACCTGCCAGATGTACTTACCACCTATTCAGATACAGACAAAGCTTCCCAAATGTTTGGTTTTTTGCAGACAAACCTTGTTTTTGGTGCGACTGTTTCCCTTGATGATTTCAAGCGTAAAAAAGATTAAGTCACCTCCCACACTTTTTCTGTACGAAAAACCGTTCCTTTAAACAAGGCTACTTTTTCATTTTTTTGGTTATGAATGACTACGCTATAAATCGCTACTCTGTTTGTGCAGTTTTCTTCTATGGCTTCTGCTCGGATTACATCACCTTCTTTGAGGGGAACTATGTGAGAAATATTAGTTTCTATGGAAACCGATTTTCGCCCATGTCCATTTGAAGCGAAGGCTAATGCACTGTCTGCCAATGAAAAAGTGATTCCGCCATGTGCAATCCCAAAGCCATTGAGCATTTCTTTGCGAATCGTCATTTCCAAAATGCAAGCACCTGCTGCATCTTTTATCCGATTTATTCCCAGCCACTGACTGAAAAAATCGTTTTCCATCATTTTATCGGTGATTTGTGAAGGAGTCATATTTATATCGTTTTTGTTTATGCTAAAAAATCTGCGAGAAATAAAATTATCATTTTTTAGAAACTCAAAAAAGCGTCCAATCTTCCGACAACTGCCACCGAAAAGTAAGGCGATGAAACGGAGAATGACCATGTAATGCAATCGCTTTTTTGTGAGAAAGCGTAGGATAGCCTTTATTGTTTTTCCAATCATAAACAGGAAAGCGAGTGTCCCATTCTTCCATGAGTTTGTCTCTATATGTTTTTGCCAAAACAGAAGCGGCTGCAATGTGCTGATATTTTCCATCACCTTTTATGATAGAAGTGTGTGGAATATCATGTTTCCGAAAACGATTGCCATCTATTGCGAGGTATTCAGGCGTAACCGATAAGCCATTAATAGCCAAGTGCATTGCCTCAAAAGTTGCTTGTAAAATATTGATTTCATCTATTCTTTCGGCAGAGACTTCTGCAATATAAAATGCAATCGCCTGTTTTTCAATGATTTCCTTTGCTTCCACACGAGCTTTGTGAGAAAGTTGTTTGGAATCATTGAGCATTGGACAATCAAAATCTACGGGCAAAATTACCGCCGCCGCAACCACAGGTCCTGCAAGACAGCCTCGTCCAGCCTCATCTACGCCTGCTTCAATCGAAAAAGTGGAAAATTGAGGAAGAAGCATTTTTATCTATAAAATGGAGATAATTTATGAAGTATTTGGGCAAAATTACGCACAAAAAATGATATATTTGCAGATTCAATCAAACCTTTTTATATGAAAGAACTGAAAAAAATACTCAATTACACTTTATTAGAAATAGGAAACTGGGATTTAAAGCTAAAAGCATTGCTTATTATCATTGGGATATTTATTGCTACAAAACTTTTTACTTGGATTGTATATCGTTTGTTGCAACATACTAAGAAGCGAAACGATGGTTTTGATACACGCTATTTTTCGTTATACCAGTTGGGTAAATATTTTTTGTGGTTCATTGCCACCTATTTTTCCCTCAATATAATGGGGGTACACCTTGGCGTTTTACTTGCCTCTTCCACAGCGATTTTTGTAGGTATTGGTTTGGGCTTTCAGCAAGTATTCAAAGATTTTATGTCAGGCATTGTTATTTTGGTGGAAGGAACAATACAAGTTGGGCATGTCATTGAAATTAATGATATGGTGGTAAGAGTTACTGATATTCATCTTCGTACAACAAAAGTTATCAATAGGGACGATATTTTCATGATAGTCCCTAATCATAAGATAATAGAGCAAAGCGTGATAAATTGGACCCATAATACAGAAAGTACCCGTTTTTTAATCCAAGTAAATACGGGGTTTGGGGAAGACGTTAAATTAGTTCGACAGCTTTTGATAGAATCCGTCATGGAGGAGGAAGCTGTTTTGAAAGATGAGGAACATACTCCTAATGTGCGTTTGGGAAATTTCGGGGAATATGCCTTAGAATTTGAGCTTTTATTTTGGAGCCATCGTATGTTTCGTATCGAAAATATCAAGAGTAATATACGTTATAGAATCATGGAGAAATTTCAAGCGCATAATATTAAAATCCCTTATCCATATAGAGAAATTCAAATATTATCAAATGATAAAAAGAACGAAGGCAATAATAGATAGGTAAACTACTGATAAATAAGTATATGGTGAGCTAATAAGAAGAAAAATACAATAATTTCAAAATAAATTTGGTAGATTAAAAAAAAGGTCAGACCTTTGCAGTCCGAAAGAGAGGAGATGCAAATCGAAGATAGGAGATGATAGCTGAAAAAAAAATCAAAAATATCGTAAAATAAATTTGGTAGTTCGGAAAAAAAGTCAGACCTTTGCAGCCCGAAAGAGAGGAGATGCAAATCGAAGATAGGAGATGATAGCTGAAAAAATATCAGAAATATTTGAAAATAAATTTGGTAGATTGAAAAAAAGGTACGACCTTTGCAGCCCGAAAGAGGAGAAGGAAAATGAGATGCTGAAAAAATATCAAAAATATTTGAAAATAAATTTGGTAGATTGAAAAAAAGGTAAGACCTTTGCAGCCTCAAAGATTTGCGGCAGTCGTAAGTCGAGAGTGAAAATAAGACATATTGAAATTATCGAAGCGGAGTTAGGATACAGAGCGATTCAAGATGAGGTAACGATAGTTTAAGGATATAAAGAGTTCATTGACATCATTAAGAGCTAAAATTTAAGCGTATCAGTAACGTTTATCTGGAAGTGATTTCGGAGAAGCGGAACAGAATTAACATGCAAACGAGGCGAGAGATAGAAAAAAATAACAATTTCTGTACTAATTAGAGTACAGGAGCAAAACTTTCACAATGGAGAGTTTGATCCTGGCTCAGGACGAACGCTAGCGGCGGGCTTAATACATGCAAGTCGAGGGGGCGTTGCGGAGCAATCCTCAATGTCACCGGCGCACGGGTGCGTAACACGTATGTAACCTACCTTTTACTAGAGGATATACCAGAGAAATTTGGGGCAACACTCTATATGCAGACGCTTCGGCATCGGAGAGTTTGGAAAGGCAACGGTAAGAGATGGACATGCGTCTGATTAGCTAGTTGGTGAGGTAACGGCTCACCAAGGCGACGATCAGTAACTGGTCTGAGAGGATGATCAGTCACACTGGCACTGAGACACGGGCCAGACTCCTACGGGAGGCAGCAGTAAGGAATATTGGTCAATGGACGGAAGTCTGAACCAGCCACGCCGCGTGGAGGAAGAAGGTTCTCTGGATTGTAAACTCCTTTTGCCGAGGGCTAAGAAACGGGTATATCCCGTCGTGAAAGTACTCGGTGAATAAGCCACGGCTAACTACGTGCCAGCAGCCGCGGTAATACGTAGGTGGCAAGCGTTGTCCGGATTTACTGGGTTTAAAGGGTGCGTAGGCGGTTCCATAAGTCAGTCGTTAAAGGCAGCAGCTTAACTGTTGTAAGGCGATTGATACTGTTGAACTTGAATTATTTCGAGGTTGTCGGAATACGTAGTGTAGCGGTGAAATGCTCAGATATTACGTAGAACGCCGATTGCGAAGGCAGATAACTAGGAATAGATTGACGCTGAGGCACGAAAGTGTGGGGAGCGAACAGGATTAGATACCCTGGTAGTCCACACTGTAAACGATGATAACTAGATGTTCGGGGGTAACCCTGAGTGTTCAAGCGAAAGCGATAAGTTATCCACCTGGGGAGTACGACCGCAAGGTTGAAACTCAAAGGAATTGACGGGGGCCCGCACAAGCGGTGGAGCATGTGGTTTAATTCGATGATACGCGAGGAACCTTACCTAGGCTAGAATGTGAGTGAATGATAGAGAAATCTATCAGTCCTTCGGGACACGAAACAAGGTGCTGCATGGTTGTCGTCAGCTCGTGCCGTGAGGTGTTGGGTTAAGTCCCGCAACGAGCGCAACCCCTATTGTTAGTTGCCAGCACGTAAAGGTGGGAACTCTAACAAGACTGCCTTCGCAAGGAGTGAGGAAGGTGGGGACGACGTCAAATCATCATGGCCCTTACGCCTAGGGCTACACACGTGCTACAATGGACGGTACAGAGGGCAGCTACTTAGCAATAAGATGCGAATCTCATAAAGCCGTTCTCAGTTCGGATTGGAGTCTGCAACTCGACTCCATGAAGCTGGAATCGCTAGTAATCGCGGATCAGCCATGCCGCGGTGAATACGTTCCCGGGCCTTGTACACACCGCCCGTCAAGCCATGGGAGCTAGGGGTACCTGAAGTCGGTAGTCGCAAGACGCTGCCGAGGGTAAAACTGGTGACTGGGGCTAAGTCGTAACAAGGTAGCCGTACCGGAAGGTGCGGCTGGATTACCTCCTTTCTAGAGTAGCAATAATATTGCGATGTGGGG
>JAAFHL010000040.1 GCA_013298365.1 Bacteroidota bacterium
ACAAATTCGAGGTCTTTTGGCAAATGGCGCAGATGATATAGGCGAATCAGGTTGGGATACTTATACAGGTGCTGGGCGTTTGAATATGTTACGCACCCTGCAAATTGTAGGTAGTTCCAATGTTCAACTTATTTCTCCGCATAATGATGGTGGTTCAAATCAAAACCTAATTCCGATTATAGGCACTGTTTTTGAACCCGAAATGAAAAGTTATTCCCTTCAATATCACATAGGTACAGAAAATAGTAATAATTGGATTGATATTTTGAAAGAACAAACGGGACAAATTGCCAATGACACTTTGGCAATTTGGAACATGACGGGTTTGGCAGAAGGCGATTACACGCTCCGTTTAATGGTTGAAAAATCCGATGGTTTTAGCATTGAAGATAGGATTCGTTTTGTGAGAGATAAATCTGCGCCTGTGCTTACCATTAAAAAAGCTGCCCAAATTTGGGACAATAATGAACGGAAATTGTTTGTGGATTTTCGTTCTGATGACGCAGGTTTGCACAAAATGTATTATCGTTCCAATAATGTGGATAATTACAAAGTCTTAGCTGCTGATAGAATTACCAAAAATGGGGCGTTTTTGATAGACAAAAGCATGTTTTCGGAGCTTCAAAGCGTGATGAATGTGGAGTTTTACATAGAAACCCTCAATTTAGCAGGGATAAAAGGACAAACTACGCCACAAATCCTTGCATTTGAGCCTTCTTTTATTGAGCAAGCAGGCGTAAATTATCTTGGTGCAAAATTGCCTATGGGTGCATTTTTGCAAAATGTAACGGATTTTGATGGTGATGGGAGAAAAGAAGTAACGTTTAGCCGATATAATAGCCGTCTTTCTTTTGGTAAAATTTTCACTTTTGAATATGGTCCTACAGGTTTTCAGTCCATAGATTCGATTGTGTTTAAAAAAGCATTAATTCCCAAAGATTTAAAAGATGTAAATGGAGATGGATTGTTAGATTTGTTTTGTAGTGTAAATGATTCTGCCTTTTTGATTTCGCAAGCTGCGCCAAATTTGCCTCCCAAGAATGTAATTTGGGAACGAACAGGCGACAATCTTTATGCCGCAAAAATTGAAGATACAGATGAAGATGGACAAAACGAATTGATTTTCAAGGACTTCAAAGATTATTATATTCTTGAATCAAGCACAACAGGTTGGTCAAATGCTGCTACTTTGCCAGATATTACAGGCGGCTATCAAGGTTCTATTGCGCCAAAAGTATTGGTAAATGACTTTGATGGAGATGGAAAAACAGAAATTTTGTACGGAGATTATGATGGCGACCTTATTATTTATGAACATGGAACAGGCACAAATTTTATCAAAACTTTTATAGATACCACTTCCAGCTACAAAGCAGGTGAATATTTGGCGCAGGGCGATTTTAATGGAAATGGAAAACCTGAGTTTTTTGTGGCAACGCACCCGCTGCCAGGCTTGCGCAATGCCGACAAAGAATATGACCCTTCTTATATTCGTCTTCGTATTTTTGAGGCAACGGCTGACAATACTTACGAAGTAGTTTGGGAGGATTTATTATATGACATTGATACGGACGATTATAATGCCGCAACTGCTGCAAATATTGACACAGACGTAAATGATGAACTCATTTTTACTACTTTTCCTCGCAGCTATGTTTTGCAATTTGAGAATGGGCAGTATCATTTCACTTGGTTTTATTATGGCTCACTTACCACACATCATATTGTGGGGGATTTTAATGGAAATGGCGTTTCAGAATTTGGTATAGGCAGGGGCGATTCTACGGAGTTTTTTGAAATAGATTTTGATTATCAAGGACCTTTGCCTGTTACTACTTTGGAGGGAATTGTGTTGGGGCATGACACAACTCGTCTCATTTGGCAGGCTGTCAATGCCACAAGTTATGACATTTATCGAGGCGAATATATTCCAAATACTTCGCTTTCTGTCCAAAAAATAGGCACAACGAGCCAAACAACTTTTGAAGATTATACAGCTACTTTTGGCAAAACGTATTTATATGTTTTGAAAACGACAAACAATAATTTGCCCATCACAGAAAGTGATTATGGCAATCCCATTCTTTTGCGTCCGCACACACGCAACAAAATTACAGATGTTATTGCCTTGAATGACAAGCAAATACAGGTTTATTTTTCCGAAAAAATGATAGACAGAGAGGGGGACAAAACTCGTTTTCTCCTCAATTATCAATTTACACCTACTTCGCTATTGGCAACTGCTGCTAACACCTTGATACTCACTTTCTCGGAAAGTTTTTTGGCAGGAAATAATACCTTGCGCATAGATACCATGCTCTTAGATGCTGAACTTGCCATTTTAAATATAAATGATACTGCGCAAATCTTTTCTTATACTTATCTTCCTGATATTCAAGCCTATCTTACGCATTGGGAAGCTACAAGCGAAAAAGAGGCTACCCTTTATTTCAACCATGAAATGAATGATAATGCCTTGGATATGAACAATTACAGCATTGCGCCATTTGGCTCAATATCACAAGTAACATGGGAAAGTGATACACATAATGCCGTAAATGTACGTATCGAAAAAGCTCTTTTGGGCGCAGTTGGCTACGAGGTTTCTATTACTGTAAACGGTGCAACTGCCAAAAATGGGGCAACTATAAAAGATGGAGATGGAAATACGGCTACTTTTAGCGCAAATACCGACAATTTGAATGCTGTTTATGCCTATCCAAATCCTTATATTGCCAGCAAAAATACACTGTTTAATGGCATTCATTTTGCCAATCTTACCCAAAGAGCCACTGTTTCGATTTATACAGTTGCGGGTCGTTTTGTACAAACGGTTACAGAAGTTGATGGAAATGGCGGCGTTTTATGGGATTTGACAGATGTAGAAGGCAAAAAAGTAAAACCTGGCGTGTATCTTTTTCGGGCAACAACAGGCGATTTAGATAATTTGGAAGTAAAGTTGGGAACGTTTACGGTTGTGGAAGAATGATTATTTAACGAAATAAAAAGACAAAATTTACCACAAAAAAGGCAAAAAAGCCTTCCGTTTTGCTGGATAATCAGGAAATTTTTCTTGATACCATTTGTGATGCGCTAATGTGCGGGGAATCACATTTGCCATGGTCCATATCCAAAAAGTGAGGGCGGGCAAACACCAGGTCATTACGGCAAAACCTGCCCATTCTAGGATTTCACCTAGGTGATTGGGGCAACTCACATATTCAAATAAGCCACTAAAAGGGATTTTATAGCCTGTTTCGCCAGGTTTTCGCAAGGCAATGAGTTGATAATCGGAAAAAATATTGATAGCCATTCCACCCAAAAACAGTACTAATCCTATCCAAAAATGACTTTTCTGCAAATATTCGTTTCCATATTCTGCAAAATGTCCCCAATAATAGCCTAATCCAAAACCATTCATCAAGTTAAAACCCATAGCAGAAAGGGCAATTACAAGCGGCATTTTCTTGCCTTTTGTACGCATAAAAAACGGAAAAATGAAACTTCTATGGATATAATGCAGAAAAAATAAGCCCATAAAAAAATAGGTCAAAGTAGAAATATTAGGCTTTTTTGCAATGTTAAAAAATAAGATAACAAAAAGTATCACAGGCGTTTCCATGATAATCCAACCCAAGCGATTGCTGATTTCCATGCCCCAACCTGCTCGTGTATGTCTGCCATATGGCGCAGATTGCTTGAAGAGTAGGTAGAAAAAGGTAATAATCCCGATGAGTATCCACCCATAAAGAATATAGTTATAAATTTGATAAGTCATTTTTTATGAAGTAATTACATGAGGAATATTTTTCATTTTTTCGATAATCAAATAAGCAGCCTTCAATGCGGCACAACCTGCTTGAAAAGTAACACGAACAGGCGCATTGTCCGAAATCGAAGCTGCAAACTCTGCCAATTCCATTTTGATGGAATTAACCGCTTCAATTTCAGGCATTTCCATCACCATTTGCTTCATGCCATTGCCTGTGTCAAAATTGAAAATCTGCTGTTTGCCCTCCTCCGATTCCTCACCATTTGCTGCCAAACGAATAATATCTGTTTTTTTCTCCAAAAAATCTACGGAAATATAGGTGTTTTTTTGAAAGAAACGAATTTTGCGCATATTTTTCATCGAAATACGACTTGCTGTAAGATTTGCCACACAGCCATTTTCAAATGCTATGCGCACATTTGCAATGTCAGGCGACTCTGCCAAAACCGCTACCCCATTTGCATGAACTTCTTTGATAGGCGATTTTACCACACTCAACAGAATATCTAAATCGTGAATCATCAAATCTAACACAACAGAAACATCTGTTCCACGAGGATTCCACATTGCCAAACGATGCCCTTCGATAAACATAGGATTCATTTCTTTGCCTTGCAATGCCAAAAACGCAGGATTGAAGCGTTCTACATGCCCGACTTGTCCCACAAGCCCTTTTTCTTCTGCCAACTTTACCAAAGTTTCCGCCTCCCCAATCGTATGTGTAATTGGTTTTTCTAAGAAAACATGTTTTCCTGCGATTAAAGCCGCTTTTGCCAATTCAAAATGCGACAAAGTAGGCGTAACAATATCTACGGCATCTACTGCTGCGAGTAAATCTGATAAAGAGGCAAAGGCTTTTACGCCATATTCTGCCGAAATTTTTGCGGCAACTTCTGCATTTGCATCATAAAAACCGACCAATTCCCATTCCGCCAATTCTTTCAATAGGCGCAAATGAATCTTGCCGAGATGTCCCGTTCCAATTAAACCAATTTTTAGCATAAATGTATCAATATCAATTAGCCCAATTTTGGGTTGTTCTTATGTCTTTCACTGTCTCTTTGTGTTTTTTTCTCCAAGTTTTTTATCAAAGCGGCTTCCAAATCTATCCCCGTTTGATTTGCGATACAAATCAAAACAAACATGACATCAGCCATTTCGTCTGCCAAATCCTTGTCTTTGTCGGAGGCTTTAAAAGATTGATCGCCATATTTGCGGGACATAATACGTGCCACCTCCCCAACTTCTTCCATGAGAATTGCGGTGTTTGTAAGCTCGGAAAAATAACGGACACCATACGTTTGTATCCATTCATCTACCATTTGTTGTGCTTCGGTTATTTTCATGTTTTTATGAAATAATAAAAATAGTTTAATTTTTCGCAGATAGTTTAAATAATAAACTAATTTAATTTTCAACTATCAACTTTCCATTTTCAACTCCTCACAATCCCATTTCACGTTTCAGTTTGTAGCCTTTTATTTCTCTTTCGATGATGCTTTCTGTGATTTTTTCGGCAATTCCGCCCACGCTATGCGCTTCAAATGCCTGTTCTGTATCTTCTTCGGGAACGTCTAAACGATACAAAATTTGCATCAAACCTTCCAAATCGTAGGTTAGCATGTCTTGAATCTTATTTTTGAGTACTTGGCGAAACTGCGAAAAAGCGGCTTCGGAGTCTTCAATCACGACCTCATGCTCGGCATCAATTTTTTTCAAAAGATATATTTCAAGTGCTTTGAGTTCGTCTTTATTTAATGTGTTCATAATGAGTGATATGTATAGGTATAAAATTTATTTTCTCGCAGATTTTCGCAGATTAAATACGCAGATTTGGGCATCTTTCATTTTGTTTTAAATTTAGTTTACACTTTGTTGTAGCATACGCTTTAGCTTGTGTCAAAACATAACAACACAAGCTAAAGCGTATGTTACTTTTCTAAAAAGTGTAAACTACTTATGAAAGATGCCCAGATTTGTGCAGATTTTTATTGTTCAGCGAAAATCTGCGCTTAAATCTGTGCAAATCTGCGAGAGCCTAAACAGTTACGAATGATTCGCTTGCCATTGTCCTTTGCAAAAAATCCCATAAACCAAGCCTGTTAATTCTTGATTTAAAAAGGGACTATTTTTGGCAGTAGAAGGAATATCTGCCGCTTTTAATGTCCATTTTTCGTCAGGAATAAACAGAGTAAATTCTGCAACTTGTTGTTTTTCAATAGAAAGTGGCGCAAGTTGCAAAATACGGCGAGGATTGTGCGAAAACAACTTGATAAGTTGCGTCAAATCTATTTTCCCACTTTGTACCAACACTTCATTTGCCAAAGAAAAAGCCGTTTGTAAGCCTAACATACCATGTTCGGCTGCATCAAATTCGGTTTCTTTTTCCTCCAAGCCCTGCGGCAAATGCGCCGAAGTCAGCACTTCTATTGTACCTTTTTGAATATGGGAAATGATTTGTTCGGTTTGATATTTGGCACGCAAAGGGGGGAAAACTTTAAAATTAGTATCAAAACTATGCAAATGCTCATCATATAAGGCTACATACATAACCGCCGTTCCTACCGAAATTTTGTCATATTTTTTCTTTGCCTCTGCCAACACCTTCAAGGCTTCGGGCGAACTCATGGGCTGAAAATGTGTGCGGGTAGGTGCATAACCATACAAATACAGCTCACTTGTTACCGCCAAAGACTCCGCCATTTCGGGGATTCCCTTCATGCCTATTTCTACTGCTGCCTTGCCTTCATTCATTTGTCCGTCAGCCACCAAAGATTTTTCGGAAGGATAGCATATCATCAAGCCTTCAAAAGGCTGCATATATTGGCGCAAACGCAAATTTAAGCCCGCATTTGGGCTGCTAAAAACGCCATCTGTGAAAGCGATTGCCCCTAAGCTGTGCATTTCATACAAATCCGCAATGTCTTTGCCTGCTGCATTATGCGTGAGCGTTCCTGCAAAGTGAAAATGAATCGGGAAATGCTGTGTGCGAAGTTGCAAAGCTTGAAGCACCTGTGCATTGTCTGCGATAGGTTGTGTGTGTGGATAACATACAATTTGCGTAAAACCACCTTTTGCTGCCGCTTTTGCGGTGGCGACTAAGGTTTCTTTCGCCTCATTGCCAGGCTCCGATACATGCACTTGCATATCAATCCAGCCAGGTGAAACACATAGCCCTTCGGCTTCTATCAGCGTTTTGTTGCTTGTAGATATAGAAAATGCAGGGGCAATCTCCACAATATGTTCCCCTACGACCCAAATATCACAATTTTGCAAGTGATATGGGCTTTGTGGGTCAATGACGCACACATTACGTAACAAAAATTCCGACATACGTTTAAATTTGGCGCAATTTAGGGAGAATTTTTAAGCAAAGCCGCAAAGATGAAAAGAAAAATATTAAGACTTTGCGACTTTTGGGTTTTGAATAAAGTTATAACCGAAAAAAAACGTACTTTTGTAGCCTAATTTATAGCCATACGATAATGAGAGAATACCTCAAATTGATGCGACCACATCAATATGTCAAGAATATCCTGTTGTTTTTCCCTGCATTTTTTAGCTTCAAAATATTAGATACAGGCGTAATGTTGCCTACGTTTTTGGGGTTTTGTGCCTATTGTGCATTGGCAAGTGCAGTGTATGTCATGAACGACTATATTGACCGAGAAGATGACAGACATCACCCCGAAAAGAAAGACCGCCCTTTGGCAGCAGGTACGATTTCTACCCATTCTGCCTTCATTTTGATGGGCGTTTTAATGACTTTTGGGATTGGCACTTTTGCTTATTTGAGTTGGGAAGTGTTGGGAATCGGCGTATTTTATTTTGCCATAAATGTAGCTTATACCTTCAAATTGAAGCATATAGCCGTAATAGATGTTTCTATTTTGGCAGTAGGTTTTGTCCTTCGTTTGTTTATTGGTGCGGGTATTGGACATATTGCCTTGTCTATGTGGATTATTTTAATCACCTTTTTGTTGGCGTTATTTTTGGGCTTGGCAAAGCGTAGAACAGATGTTTTGCTAGCAGAAGAAGGTACAAAAACCCGCAAATCCATTGATGGCTACAACCTCGAATTTATCAATGCTGCGATGACAATGATGGCTTCTGTGGTGGTAGTTGCCTATATTTTTTATACGATTTCGCCCGAAATACAGACCAAATATAATAGTCAATACTTATATCTGACGGTTTTCTTTGTGTTATTGGGCATTTTGCGCTATATGCAAATCACTTTTGTGGAGCAAAATAGTGGCAATCCTTCCAAGATTTTGTTGAGAGATTTATTTTTGCAACTCACGATTTTGGCTTGGTTGGCTACATATGTGTTTTTAATTTATGGGCATTGATTTCGTGCAACACAAATAAATCTGTATATTTGCAAAACAATATACAGAATTGGATTAAATTTTTATCTTTTTTTTTATATGAAAATACGAAAACTACATATCGAAAAATACAAAGTATTTGATGAGGCAATCTTTGATTTTGTGGATAAAGAAGGAAAAACTTTGGATACGATTGTGCTTGCAGGCGTGAATGGCTGCGGGAAGACAAGTGTGTTGGAATATATAAAAAATGTGTTAGATGGTTTTGACATACATAAATTAAACATAGAAATAGAAATATCTCATGTAACTAAAAGTGAGATGTTGTCAAAATCGACACTTTTTAAAGATGTTTTGGCAACAGATATATCTAATTTACCTCAAATTTCTTCAAATCTATTTTTGCTTAAAATAGGAAAAAACACCTTTCATCAAAAAAATCCATTAGCATTTACTAGCAGTCTTACGGGTATTTATTTTACAACCTATCCTACTGAAAAGAAAATAGTAGAATTAGGTACATTAGGAAACAAAATTCTTTTACTTCATATTAGTAATCAGGATAATATGGAGGAATCTATGATAAAATCTGTTTTAAAAGAAGTTTTCAAAAACAAACATATCAGCCCTCAACAAACCATAGAAAATGCGGTTCAAAAAGTAAATTACCTTTTATCAGATTTCAAACTCAATACAAGATTGGTAGATTTTGAATCGGAACGAATGATTTTTGAGAGTTTAAATGGCGAAAAAATCTATTTTGACGACTTATCAAATGGAGAAAAACAGTTATATTTTCGTGCGATTTCCCTCTATCAACTCAATATAAATGAAGGCATTATTTTAGTAGATGAACCAGAGGATTCTATGCACCCGACCTGGCAGAAAGCGATTATTTCTTTGTATCAAAAAATCGGCACAAATAATCAGGTCATTGTCGCCACACATTCGCCGCATGTTATGGCATCTGTTAAGCCCGAAAGTTTGTTTTTGCTACATATAGATGAAAAGGAAAATGGGCGCAAAGTACAGGTCTTAAATATGGCAAAAGAAGGAAAACATAGCAAAGGGCTTGAGCCTAATCGCATTTTGAAGGAAATTATGGAAGTCGAAATGTTGAGGGATTTTGAAACGCAGCAAGCAATAGATGAATTGACAAAACTACTGAATATTCAGGATTTTGAGAAAGAAGAAACCACAAATCTCATCGCACAACTTACGACAGATTTGGGCAGACAAGACCCTTTTATTTTGAAAGTAAACCATCAAATCCTTATGTTAAACCGACAAAAAGAAAAATTGAATCATGCGACATATTGAGAAAAGAGATTTATGTACAGATTTTGAAAATCATAAACAAAGGAGGGGAAATACGCTACAAACTTGGGCAAATTTTAAGGATACACAAGTAAAATTAACGTTACACCAGCATTTGTGGCAGGAACAAAAAGGCTTGTGTGTGTATTGTCAGCAAGTTATTCCGCAAAAAGTGCAAATAGATTCGGAGGGAAATATTCATCCTTCGCACATTGAACATATAAAACCGAAAAGCGAATTTCCTGAATTGACTTTTGAGCACAGCAATTTATCCATTTCTTGTGAAGGTTTTGATATTCAAAATCCACCTAATCCCATAGCAAAAGATTTTTGTGGACATGCAAAAGCGAATGACTACGATGATTTATTGTTTTTGCTGCCTGCTGAAATGACAGATATCGAAAGTTATTTTACCTATAATATTCAAGGTAAAATCGAAAGTAGTGGCAAAGATGATAATAAAGCAAACTATATGATTCAACTTTTGCATTTAGATAATACTATCTTAGAAGATATGCGAAGTGAACAGTATTTACTTGTAATTGAAGAATTTACAAATAATAATTTAGATATAGAAGATTATTTAGCAACAAATCAAACACAATTTCCAGCTTTTCATTCTATGTTACAACAATTATTTTTCATATAAACTATGCTCCCTTTGTAGCTGCAAGTGCTTTGAAATCAACACTTAAAGTTATCAAGGAAAACAATCTGAAAGGATTTTGGTTTTTCTCCTATATCACTTAAAACCTCCTTTTTTCAACAAAAAAAATAAAAAAACACTTGTTTTCAAGATTTTTTCTTAGTTTTGCATTGTAGCCGATAGCATAATAAATGAAAAATATACAAACTATAACAATAATAGCGACCTACAACAAATCAAACATGATATAGAAAAATTGCAGTTGATAAATGAAAAAATGCAAGCGGAAATTAATTATTTGAAGGAAAAGATAGGAAAACAGGACTAAAATTGGGTATTCTCATTTATATTTTTTATCTTTACAAAAAGAAAAATAAAATGCCAGCAAAAGATTTATACCATGATATTGTCAAAAACGCCTTAATAAAAGATGGTTGGACAATCACACACGAACCTTATAATCTTAATAATGAATTGTTTAGCAGGATTTTAATGATTGACTTGGGCGCAGAACGTTTGATTGCAGCAGAAAAAGAAGACACTTCGACAGGCTCACTGACCAAGATAGATAGCGATTGAGGTCAAAACCTTTGGCGGAACTTCTTTGATTTACGAATTTCATCATGCATTAGGACAAATTTTGAACTATCAAATTGGAATAGAAGTGCAAGAGCCTGATAGGAAATTAATACTTGCGATTCCTCAAGAAACCTATCAAGAAATGCAAACAGAGAAATTATATGCTGCATCTATGTTAAAATACAATGTTCATATTTTAGTTTATAATATTGATAATCAATCTATTGTATTATGGCAAAAATAACCAATGCTCAAACAAAAATTAAGAAATACGAAAAAATCGTACTGGAATTATTGAAAAGTTACAATAATTATCCTCCTTTTTTTCTCATTGTGGATAAAAGTACAAAACATTATATGTTGATGGATAATGGCTGGTCTAACGGACATTATCGCCATAATGTTCTATTACATTTTCATATCGAAGAAGATGGCAAAGTTTGGATAATGGCAAACTATACTGAAACCTTGGTAGAAATCGCTTTGACAGATGCAGGTATTCCTAAAACAGATATTGTTTTGGGAATGAAAAAACCTATACTGCGAGAATATAGCGGTTATGCCATCGCTTAAAACGAAAGAACGTGTAACAAAAGCGTTGGAAATTTTGCTTAATCAGTTGTTTTTAATAGATAAAATAGCGATTTAAAAACGTAAGCAAAAATCCATTATTTGAAGGAAAAAGTAGTTATATATGCTAACCGAAGAACACATACAACGCTTAGAAGCGACTCCACAGAATCCCAAATACCATGCGGAGGGAAATGCGTGGATACATACGCAAATGGTATTAGCGGAATATCAAAAATATGCAGCGAATCACGATTTGACCGAAAATGAAAAAACGGTTTTCTATTGGGCTTGTTTATTGCATGATATTGGAAAACCCGATGCTACCGTTTGGCGAAATGAAAAATGGACTTCTCGGGGGCATGAGTCGGCGGGTGTGCCGATTGCAAGAAAAATTTTGCATCAACAAAAATCGGTTTCTTTGGAACAAAGGCATCAAATTTTGGACTTAGTGCGTTGGCATCACGTACCGCTAAAATGGATGGACGAAAGTAAATCTTTGTTGGATTTTCAGCGATTGGCGACAAGAACCGACTTGCGCATGATTGGCAAAATAGCAATTTTTGATTTGGAAGGACGTATTTGTGAAAACAAAGAAGGCGTGAGGAACTGCTATACTCGTTTTAATGAAGAAATTATTCCTAACATAGAAAAGCTTACAGGCGATTTTCATACCATAAACAGTCGCTATCAAGCCGCAAGTCGTAGCCATCAAAATGCCCTTTGGAACGCTTATAATATGCAAAATCCTGTTTTGTGGGGAAAATTACTGTCTCGTCCTTCGCCGTCTGACGAAAAAGCGACTTTTCATTGTATTATAAGCGTAGGTGCGCCTCGCTGTGGCAAAACAACTTGGTTGAAAGAAAACTATCCGTATGCCCTTCATCTTTCTACGGCTGGCTGGGATTTAGATGGTAAATTATTGGACGATTTGTACGACCGACAAAGGGTGCTGACAACGTTTAATCATCACATTGCAAGCTACTATTCGCAACATAGAACAATTGTCTTAGATGGAAATAATCTTTGTCCCGAAACTCGGCATACAATGGTGAGTCTTGTACGACATTTGCAAGCAAAAGTAACGATGGTATTTTTTGACACAAGTTGGGAGGATATTTTGGTGCGAAATGCACAAAGTGAACAGCCGCTTTCTGTGGAAATCTTGCAAGAAAAATACAATTATTTGCGCAATCCGCACCCTTGGGAAGCACATGAAATACGGGTTGTATAGCTTTTTTCAACTTGCTTAGGTTCTCGCAGATGAACGCAAATAAAGAACGCAGATTTTCACAGATTAAGGGTTTATTTGTGTAAATCTGCGGCTAAATCTGTGAAAATCTGCGTGAACCTAAATAGATACATTTTTTTTCATAAAAATAATCGGATAAATTTGTCTGATTAAAAAAAAGGTATTAGCTTTGTATTAAATAAATCAATTTCTGTTTCATTATCTTAATTCAATCAAAAGATGCTAAGTAAAGTACTCGTACCCACCGATTTTTCTCCACTTGCAGACAATGCGGTAAAATATGCAGGAGAACTTTGTAAACACACAAACGCACAACTTGTGCTACTACACGTACTACAAATCAATAGCGCAGATTTGCAGATGCCTGCCACGTATGCAGACGAAGTGATGGCAGAGCAACAACGGATTGCACAAACCAAATTAGACACATCAAAGGCGCTTATTCGCCATACTTATGGCATTTCAGTAGAAGGTGTAACTACTTTTGGCGCAATTTCGGAAGAAATCGCTGATTATGCAGCCCTAAATGAGATAGATTTGGTGGTAATGAGTACGCATGGTATGACCAGTTTTTTGGATAGAATTTTTGGGACAAATACCAGTTCTACGATTCAACAAATGAAAAAACCTTTGTTAGTCATTCCCAATGGTGTTGTCTTCAATCCCATTCATAAAGTGGCGATTGCAACGGATTATTCTACAAGTGAAATAGAATATATCAATTTTGTACATAATATGACTCATAATGTGCCTGTTGATTTTCATTTTTTGCATGTAAATAATCCAGATTTGAGTCAAGAACAAAAACAGATAGACAAAGAATTGGAAAACTTTGCGCCAAATATGACTTTTCACGAGGTAACAGGCGATGATATTATCAAAACGGTAAAGACATTTGTAGCATCACATCAGATTGATTTACTGATTGTTACACATCATGAGCGTTCATTTTTGTCGGAATTATTTCATACAAGCATTGCCAAAGAACTTTCTCATATTACCAACCTTCCCATGTTAGTCTTTCATCACTAAAATGGAATCATTTCTGTTTGAGTGTAGCCATATTTATTTTAAACGAAGTAATACTATTGAGTAATTAACTTAATTTCTCGCAGAACTTAGTTTCTCGCAGATAAACGCAGAAAAAACCGCAGATTTCCGCAAATTTGGTTTTTTATTTGCGAAAATCTGCGAGAAATTAAGAACAGATGCAAAAAAGCATTACTTCACAACCTTAGCCGTTTGCAGGAGTTTCCCATTTTTGTCTTTGATACACAAGAAATAGGTATCATCAGCCAAGGTTGATATATTCATTTCAAAAGCCTTTGTACCTTCTTTTGTTAATACCATTTGTCCCAAATCATTGAAGATTTCTACTGAAAAAGCCTGGTTTTGGGGCGCAACAATATTGATAATGTCTTTGCTGGGATTGGGGAAAATCTCAAAAGAAGCTGCATTTTCTCCCATAGCAATCGAATTACTTGTCTTTCTTAATCTCGCAATGCTGCCATTTTTCCCTGCGGCAAAGCCTTGTCCATTTTTGATTTCTATGCTTAAAAAGTCTCCTGCATAATCCAGTATCCAATTTATTCCGCCATCTATTGTTTTGTAAATATCCCCATCTTTTGCTACGATATAGCCCACCATATTGCTACTAAATGCTACTTCTTGCGAAATAAAAGGCAGACTTAGGCTACTCCACGTTGCGCCTGCATCTGTGGTTTTCCACAAATGATTGCCTGCTGCAACATAGCCTATATTTTGGGAAGGAAAATGCACATCTGTTAAATAGTCATTTGTAAAAGTTTGTTTGCCCCAGTTGATGCCGCCATCTGTGGTTTTATGAATATATCCTACAATCGGCGTTGTTGTCATATTTCCCAAAGAGTCATATACTATATCTACACTGTCAGAAACCAAGTAGCCCTCCATTTGATTGAGAAAGAAAATATTGGGAAAAGATTGTGTACTTGTAAAGTCTTGCACATCAAGCCAGTTTGTACCATTATCCAGGGTTTTATACTGCTTTGCTCCCCAATTTCCCCCAAACACATAGCCTTTATCTGCGTCCCAAAAATAAGCAGCAGAATAGCCCATTCCCACCGACATCGGCACATTCCAAACCGATTGTACAGCCCAGCCATTCCATGTCAAACCCCTATCAGTGGTTTTTGTTACCGTAGGTGCAATACCGCAAGAAGGCATTCCACCCGAAATAAAACCTACGGAATCGTTGAGGAAAAATACATCTTTGGCAAATAAACCTGGCGTTTCGAGGGTGTCCCAAGTATTGCCATTATCAAAGGAGCGAAGGAGAATATCGCTGTATGCCCAGTCATTATCGCCATAGTATGCCGAACTAATGGCATAAATGGTTTGATTGTTTACAATCGAAATGTCATGCAGGTTGCGAGTTGTACCAGAAACCAAAGGCGTCCAGTTTTGTGCGCTTGCAGAAAAAAATGAGAGCAAGCATAACAAGTTGAAATGAATTTTTGACATAATAGATTTGGTTGAAAATTATTTCACAAAGATAATAGAAAAAAAAACAATATACATTGCACAATTTTAGGCTTTTATAGGACAAATTACATATCTTTTAACATTTGCTCTCGATACACATTTGGGCTGCTGCCTACTTGTTTTTTGAAAAAACGAATAAAATAGGAAGGGTCATTGAAATTAAGGCTAAATGCAATTTCTTTTACGGTATCGGAGGTATAAACCAATTTCCTTTTTGCGGCTTGTACCAGCCTTTCTTGAATTAACTGACTGGCAGACATGCTACATTCCTTTTTGCACAGCACATTCAAATAGGGCTCGCTAATAAACAGATTGTCAGCATATTGTTTCAACAGCCAATGTTCCAAATGATGTTTTTCGATTAAATCCGAAAATTGCTGAATGATTTCACTTTTGTGGGAATGAATTTGTGCGCCTTGATATTGATATAATCGTTTCGATTGCAACAAAATCAAAGACAAATGTGTCCGAATCCAATCCCATTTATCCGCAGGATTGCTTTGCCAAGCCGCTTTAATTTCCATCAGCCAAGCCTTGATTTGTGCATATTCTTGTTGGTTTGGGGACAAAATAGGGTAGGGGTTTTGGTGCTGAAAAAACGGCATTTGCCCTAAAATTTGGCTTTCTTGCGGAAAAAAAGCTGCCGAAAACAGCAAGCTAAACCCTGCGTAAGGCAAATTCATATCTACTTTATGCACCTTTCCCACAGGCAAAAAATGAATGGCGGGTGCTTTTACTTGATGTGGCACAAAATCAATTTCATGCAAGCCTTCGCCTTCGTCAAAAAAGACTATCTCATAATATTGATGTCTATGTGGTGCGGAAGCATCATACTCATTTTCCTTTTTGTGCCACTCCAAAAAATCGAAAAAAGACTTTTCCCTTGCCGATGATATGTGATGTAATGGGATTGTGTTTGTCATACGCTTGATATTTATACGTTAAAACGATAATATATAGGCAATAGTACGGGACAAAATGCAGGAATGATAGGACAAAACGATGTACGGATAATCTATCTGAAAAATCACGCAAAGCCGCAAAGACATAAAGGCGCAAAGAAAATAATATCAATACTTTAGTTTGGCATTTCGGCATAGCTCAATAGAGTCCACAGCTCACTATAAGTGCGGCTTTTCTCCTTTTTTTCTTTGCGAGAACATTAGCAGTTATTTATTTTTCATGCCTTACAGATAAAGAATGATGGATAAAATCTATACTTTATATTATTTGTATCATTAAAAAAATGGGTGTACGAACAAATGCAAATTAGGTGGTCATTGCGTTGCGTTGCATTGCTTGTACTGGACTCCACTGAGCCTGCCGAAGTGAGCTGTGCCGAAGTGAGCTGCGCCGAAATGAGCGGAGTCGAAATGACCACTATTTGTTTGGCTTCGCCAAATTAGGTGGGTAGTTTCGGCTCCGCTCAACTACCCACCCTGCATTTGTTCGTACACCCAAAAAAATTATATTGAATAAAAAATAAAGTTATTTGAGGCTTGTAAATGATTTTACTGACCAAAAATAAAGTTATTTGAGTACCGTTATTATACAAAAAAGCCGATTTACCTTCACCAGCAAAGCGGCAAGACAACAGCGTTGTCTAATGATTATTCTTTTACTACTTTTTGAACAAAATTGCTTGTTTCCGTTTGGAAAGAAAGGCTATAAATGCCCGCAGGCAAAGCTGTCAAGTCAAATATTTCATTTGCTTTTCCGTCCACTAAATGTATGTTTTTCTCGAAAACAACTTGTCCTAAATGATTGTACAAGCTGATTGTACCTTCATTTGCTTCACGATTTATTATCGCTACATTCAACTTGCCTGTGGTAGGATTGGGATATAATGAAATATAGGATACATGATTGTCTGCTGTTTCTGTGTCTAAAATAATACAGGAAACAGACATGGTAGTAGTATCTGCAAAACATTGATTTTGCGCAATTAAGGTAACCGTATATTGTCCATTTTGCGTATAATCATGGCTTGGATTTGCGGTATATACTAAGGGAGAAGCATCGCCAAAGTTCCACATATAAGTAGTTGCATTTGTAGATAAATTGCTAAACTCATAATGGCAATTCATCAAAATGAAATTAAATTCGGCGTTTACAGGTTGAATATAATTTACCTGAAAATCGCTATTTATGCTGCAATAGCCATCAGAAATCGCTACATCATATATGCCGGAGTTGCTTACCGAAATAGCCGAAGTTGTGGCATTTGTATTCCATAAATAAGTAACATTTGTAAGTGGTGGGTAAATATAACTCCCATTTATGCCTGTAAAAGTTGAAGAAGGCGTATTTGTACCATTATTGGTAAAAAGATAAATATCGTTTCCACTGGCATCTTTGCCTGTTGCAGTACCATCGGCATTGCGAAAGACCATAAAAATCCCCTCCAAAGTCTCGTTGGGCGAGTAGCCAAAATAACTTTGTGGCTGAATGGTGATAGACCATAAATTGTTACCCAAACTATCCATTTGCCCTATTCCATCGTCTTGTCCCCAATTTCCTACCACCATTTGCCAAGCCCCAAAAGGCATCAACTCTGCACCTGCGTGCATATATACTTTATTTGCACCTATCAAACCTGTTTGCCCCTTTGAAGCATCATATACAATTTCTATTGAATCCCCCTTTTGAATCCAATAAGTACTTGCGTCAAGGTTAATGGCTTGCCCTGCACAAAGTGTTGTATCCCAAGTCATGTCTATTCCACCTAATAAAGAAGAAGCTACAAAAATATTGTCAAATACCTCACAACCAATTTGATTGCTTACATTTACCGTATAATATCCCCCCTGTGTAATGCTAATCATCTCGGTAGAATCCCCTGTGTTCCAACTATATGTATGATAATTATTGCCAGGTGTTAAAACCAAGGTATCATTTGTACAAAGCACAACATCTGCCCCTAAATCTAGGGTAGGGTAGGGGAAATATTGAACATTTAAAGAGTCGGTAGCCGAACAGCCGTTTATATCAGTAACCACAACACTATATGTGCCGTCAGTATCTGAAGAAATAAAGGGTGCATTGTCCCCTGTGTTCCAACTATATATGGGCATAGAGGAGGTATAACTGGCATACATCGCTAACTGATAACTCGATAAAGGAAGCAAAGTATTAGTATGCAAATCTAAATAAAAGTCATTATTTTGATAGTCTTTGCCTGTGGCAGAACCATCTGCATTCCTAAAAACCATAAAAATGCCCCACAAAGCTGTGCCTGGCGCATAGTTGTAATAAGCCTGTGGATAAAGGGTGATTTGCCATTTGTTAGGTGCAATAGAATCCATTTTACCAATGCCATCATCTTGCCCCCAATTTCCTACA
>JAAFHL010000400.1 GCA_013298365.1 Bacteroidota bacterium
TAGAGCCGCCTCGTAGCGAAAGACCGCCACAAAGTCGTCCACCACAAAATAAAGAAAATAAAGGGGACAAATCCCAAAATCGCCCGCCCCAAAATCGGGAAGGCAAGCCACAAAACCGTCCACCTCAAAATAAGGACAGCAAGCCGCAGAATCGTCCGCCGCAAAATAAGGAGCAAAGACCACAAAATCGTCCCCCACAACCTGAACGTAATCCAAACAAACCACCAAAGCAGCTTACAATGAAGGAGCCGCCTGTTCAGGAGCAGCCGCCACAGGAGCAATCACAAGTGCCACCGCAAAAGGTGTTTAGAAAGCGACCACCGAAAGAGAGTTGAAAATTAAAAGTTAAAAATTAAGAATTGAAAATTGTAAGCAACGTGAATAAAATAAAGTATTAACTTGCATACTGCCCCGTTAGGGGCAAAATATCGGTAAAAAACAAAAATGCTCACTCTCTCCTATCAATTTTTTCGTGCTTGCACGAAAAAATTGGTAATATTTGGGGAATTTTTCGCCATTTCTACCAGTATTTTGTGCCTACGGCACAGGCGAAACAGAAAAATAATGCTTGATGAAAATTCGTACTTTATTTTATTGGGATTACTAACATTAAATTTATAAAATAATATGCAAAAGCTGATTATTCATAATTTCGGTCCTCTGCAAAATGTGGAGTTGGAGGTAAAAGATTTTATGGTTTTTATTGGTCCGCAAGCTACTGGCAAAAGTACGGTTGCGAAATTGGTGTATTATTTTAAGAACTTAATTCCTGCAATGATTTATGTTTTTGAGAAAGATTATGAAAATTATATAAAGTTTAACCATGAAGTAAAAACTCAAATAAAAGAATACTTTAAAAAGGTATTTGGTCCAATAAAATACCAAAGTGGTATGGGATATGTTTCATATATTTATGACAATGATATTGAGATTAAAATAGAAATGTTAGGAGCAAGATTGAATTTAGAAATGTCGGAAAACCTTGAAAAAGATATATTTAAATTATATGAAAATTATAATAAGTTATCAGAGGAAATACATTCTTATAAAAATTCAATAGCAAATGACGAAAATATAAGCAGGGCTGAATACTTATTTAAATATAAGCCCCAAGATATAATACCATTATTAAGTTTCCCAAAAAATGTGAGTATTAATGGTTCATTATTTCTTGCCGAAGGTAGGGGATACTTAAATCAATTGAGTTCAAATATCCAAGATACATTAATTCAAACAATAATTAATACAAAAGGAAAACATAATTTTAATTATTTAGGTATTGACTCACATTATAATTTCAAGTATTTCATGAATTTTTTGTATAACCAAAAAGTGCCTGATAATAAAATACTTAGTTATACTCTTTGGGAAAAATATTTGAAAAGAGTAGTAAAATCAAAGTTAGTGATTGAAAAGGATAAAATGTTTTTAGTTACAGAAAATACAAAAATAGATGTAAAATACACCTCATCAGGACAAAGAGAATCTATAATAATATTTTATTGGCTCAGATTTTTACTTGCTGCTAACATTGATTATTATTTTACTTGTATTGAAGAACCAGAAGGACATCTTTATCCTACATCACAAAAAGATATTATAGAAGCAATTGTTTTATCCTACAATAGTATGCCTAACAATCAACTCATTATCACCACACACAGCCCGTATATTCTGACTTCTTTAAACAACCTGCTTTATGCCCATAAAATGGCGCAAAGCAATCCAGAAGCTACTGAAAAAATTATTTCTAAAGAATTATGGTTAGATGTGAATCGTTTTGCTGCGTATTATATGTCTGATGGAAAAATTGAGCCGATTGTGGATAGAGAAGATACGCATCTCATCTATGCCGAGCGTTTAGATGACGTTTCGGCGCAAATCAATGAAACTTATTATCAATTATTAGATTTAGAAAGTTAGGATATGAGACATTTTGAAGAAAATTATGCTGCTTGTATTGCTGCAAAAACGGGCAGTAATATTGTAGTTGAAGACAAAAAAAGCAAAGGGGTACAATACAAAATAGAGAATAAACAAGCACTTTTATTCCATGTTATAGAAATAGATGGCTGTGTTTTCAAAGAAAAAGATGGTAAAAAATGTGATTATCTTGTATTGCAAAATGGGCAAAAAATCGCTATTTTTGTTGAGCTAAAAGGCAAAGATATATCAAGTGCTGTACAGCAAATTTTGGCTACTTTTGATAAATTGCATATTTATTTGCCTGATTACAAAGTGTTTGCAAGAATTGTAGGGAAATCTTTACCTAATATCGCAAATACGCCTCATAAAAACATTTTGGAGAAAAAACTTAAAGCTAAAAATAAAGAATTTCAGGATATAGAAGCAAAAAATATGTATTACCATCAAAATAATAAACTAGTAGAAGATAGAATAAAATTTGGCATATCCTAGTATTAGGAATGAAAAATAAATAAACGGATAATCTATCTGGAAATTCACGCAAAGCCGCAAAGGTATAAAGGCGCAAATAAAACAATATCAATACTTTGCGGCTTTGCTCCTTTTTTTCTTTGCGGGAAACATTAGCTAGTTATTTATTTTTCATTCCTTAGCGTTTTTATTCTCAATTTTCAATTTCATGCTACACTCCATTTTATTCGTACCTGCAACTCGCCCTGACAGGGTAGAAAAAGCCCTTACAACAGCGGCTGACAGGGTTTTGATTGATTTAGAAGATGCTGTGGGCTTTGGAGAGAAGGAAATTGCAAGAGAAAATTTGATTCTTTTTGCAAAAAAGGGGCTTGACAAACGTATTGCGATTCGCATCAATTCGCCGCATACGCTTCATGGTTTGAAGGATTTGATTGCTTTGCAAGAAAATAAAATTCAACCAGAAATAGTTGTTTTACCCAAAGTAGAATCGGCTGTAACGATAAATCTTATTACAGAAATAATTGGAAATGAGGAATATACGCCCAAAGTTTTGGCAATGGTAGAAACGCCAAAAGGCATTCATCTTTTGCGCAAAATGGCACAAGAAAGCCGTAATTTGATGGGGTTTGCTTTGGGAGCAGCCGATTTTTCCAATGAATTGAATATTTTGCCGATTTGGGAGGCTTTGCAACCTTATCGGGCGCAAATTGTTTCTGTGTGTAAGGAGTTTGATTTGATAAGCATTGACAGTCCTTATTTTTCTATCCAAAATATAGAAGGTTTACAGCAAGAATGTAATAGCTTGAAAATGATAGGTTTTGATGGGAAATTTGCCATTCATCCTACGCAAATTCCTGCGATAAATGCTACTTTTTATCCGACAGAAGCAGAAATTACTTTGGCTAAAACCATTGTTTCTGCCTTTGAAGCCTCGCATCAAGGGGCAATTCAGGTGCAGGGCATGATGATAGATAAGCCGATTTATGAGAAATACAAAAGGAAATTGCAGTAGCCGCTTTGAAGGTCTGCGACCGTTCAAAGGGCTAAAAATACTGAAAACCTTTGAGTAGTCGCAAATCGTTTAAATGGCTAAAAATAAATAAACTTTACACATTGAAACCCTTTGAATGGTCGAAGACCTTCAAAGATGTTTTTACACAAAACAACATGCAACCATATACACACCGCAGCCCTGTCCTAAATGCCATGATACAAGTAAGCATGGCCGCAGCATATATCAATCAACAAATAGACATTGCGATTGTGGATTTGGGGATTACAAATGTGCAGTATAATGTCCTGCGAATCCTCAAGCGTCATGCGCCCGAAGGCATTGCACGTATAGACATTATGCGTCAGCTTGTGGAACAAAGTGTTGATTTGACACGCTCTATCAACAACTTAGTCAATCTTGGCTATGTGGTGCGTATGCGCCCCGAAAATGACAGAAGGCTTGTGTTACACCATATTACAGAAGAAGGAAGTGCGGCTTTGAGTAAAATAGACCCTTTGTTGCGCAAAATGCTTTCAGAAATTGAAGGCAAATTGACGGTGGAGGAATGGTTGCAAATTTCGGAATTGTGTGTGAAAATGCAGAAATAGTTACTTATCTCCCACAAATTCTATTTCATGCTTTTTGCCCAGCATCATAATCCCATGAATCACTTCTTGACGAACTTCTTGCTCATTCACTTTTGTATCATCAAATAAGACAGAAAGCATCAGTTCAATATTTTTGCCACTGATATTATTCAAATAGGCTTTTTGCCCTTTATCGTGTGTGAGGTTATGATCAGTAAGATATTGTTCTACTTCGGCAACAAACATTTTTGCTTTATCAATAGGCGTATTGATAGAAAGGGAAATTTTGGGCGAAAATTTACGAAACTTACGAGTTCCACTATTTAACACGATAGAATCTGCTAATTTTGCATTCGGAATCGTAATTATTGCACCTTCGGGCGTGCGAATCCGAGTAGAACGAAAACCAACTTCTTCTACAACTCCGCCTTTATTGTCGGTTTCGATAAAATCGCCGATTTGAAAAGGGCTGTCTAATAAAATGGTAATCGAACCCAAAAAATTCTTAACTGTATCTTGCGCTGCCAAAGCTAATGCCAAACCACCTACCGAAATCCCTGCCAAAAGTGCCACAACATTTACATGGATAGACTGCAAAATGTAGATAGTTCCTAAAACCGTAACAATGATTTTTAAGGTTTTGCGAGCAAGCGGAACAAGTTGATTATCAAGGGTGTTTTCGGTTTGATTGGCTAATTTCATGCCGATAATCGCCAAAATATCTACTAAATTGTAGGTTGTAATCACGCCAAACAAAGGCACGCACACCCGCAATATAAAAGCAACAATGATTCCGCCTATTCCTGGCAACTGTAAAATGGGAAAACTATAAGAGAGCAATAAACTGATTAAAAATAAGCTCAAAGGATTGGA
>JAAFHL010000401.1 GCA_013298365.1 Bacteroidota bacterium
ATCTGAATGGATGTGGGGTTTCTGATACTGTCAATGCAACAATAAATCCGCTTCCTCTTGCAGCAGGCAGTGTAACCGTAGGCGCAAACCGTACCATTACCTTCAATTCTATTGGCTCATCTTCGGGAACTTTGTCATGGACGTTTGCCCCAAGCGCAACAAGTCAGTTGGCTTTTGGTAATTATACCTATCCTACAAGCGCCTCTTGTTATCAAACCGTTACACTTGTGGTGCAAAATGATTGTGGAACAGATAATATCACCTTCCCAATCTACATTTGTGGTGTAGGCATAGATGAGGATTTTGCCCAACAAGTAAATGTTTATCCGAATCCGAGCAATGGCTTACTAAACATTCAGGTAAAGGGCTTACATACAAAGGATTTGTCTATGACATTAACGGATATGCTTGGAAGAGAAATATTGGTTAAAAACATAAATGTAACTGGAAATGAAGTAGATACACAGCTAAATGTACAACAAGTAGCCGCAGGAATGTATCAACTTATCCTTTCTACTACTGACAATAAAGTAGCTATAAAAAGAATCATTATTCAGCACTAAACAATCATTGTATCATTCAAAAAGTGAGGCTTACACAAGGTAAGTCTCGCTTTCTTTTATTACTTCACACATTCAACAACTATATTTATGAAATTTGCTTCTTTTTTTTTGATGACTATACTACTGTTTTTTGTTTATGGAAAAAGTTTTGCCCAAAATGAATTTGATGTCGAAAATCCATCGCAAGAAGACATCAGTTTGTATGCAAAACCGCAAAAAGGCGAAGCACTTGCTTTGATTCCAAATGGAGAAACATTGAGCAGTTTGGAAGTAGTAAAAATCGGCGATATGACATGGCACAAAGTAAAGTATGGCGAAGATATGGGCTATGTGAACGCCAAATATCTAGTCGAATCTACGGGAACACGCAAAGCCATTGTTACCTATCAACAGGCAAATATTACCAAATTAGTACTGATTTATGCGGTCAGTCAATATGATGGATTTTGCTATTTATTGACCTTAGACAATAATACGCAAAAGGTAAAAGTGAAAAATCGTTTTAAATGTAAATTTGGTGCAGCAGGCATTGCCAAACAAAAAGAAGGCGACAAAAAAACGCCTTTGGGACATTATTGTGTTGTTTCGGAATCCACCATTACTAATCAAACAGAGGAAGAAGATACTTATAACAAATTTGGGGGCTACAATATTCACTTAAATTACCCGAATATGCATGATGCGCAAGCCAAAAAAACAGGAGGTGGGATTTGTCTGCATGGCGGCTATAGCCGAAACACAGAGGGTTGTGTGCGTATTATAGACGAAGGACAAGAAATTTCTACCAAAAACATCCTCACAGTAGGCAATTTTGTGAGCAAAGGCACACATGTACTCATTACAAATGTGATTCCCCCTACTTTTAAGCAAAAAGTAAATACAGAACTGCCAGCAGATAGTTACTCATTTATCCAAGCTGCTTGCGCAAAAGTATGTAGCAATATCGAATGGCAAAATCAAGTATCAGCACTTTTGCCCACTTTGGCAACAACGGTTACGCCCACCGCTCCAACCACAACAATGCCTGCAACTACTACCCTTCCAAGCCCGAACAAAGCCCCAGAAAATTATGCTATGGGCTATATCAAAAGTCCATCAGGCTTTGCCAATCTACGAAGCAAACCCAACAAAGACTCGCCTACCATAGAACGGATTCCTGCAAATCAGCCTGTTTCATATAAAGAAGTGGGCACCTGGTGGGAGGTAATTTCGCAACAAGGCAACAAAGGATATATACATAGTAGCCTTATTGCAAAATAACACGCATTAAATATCGGTAGTTTCCTTCATAAAGCAGGATTTATCCCCTACTTTATGGAGAAAACTAACCTTTCAAAAAGTTACAAAACAATTATCGTAAAATCATATTTTTTTTCTGGCATGGCTTTCTCATAAAAACTTAAACCACAAAGTTCACAAAGAAAAGCTAACACAAAGAACACAAAGTAGTCTATTTTTCTATCCATTTTTGTGTTCTTTGTGAATCCTTTGTGAACTTTGTGGTAAAATTAGCCATTTTTACAAAACTATTTTTTTATGAGATAACTATTTTTTTCTAAAAAATATTTGTATAAATTAAAAAATATTCATTTCTTTGTATTAATATTTTTTTTGAAATTTATTTTTTATCATTATGAAAAGTTACACATTTTTATCCACCATCTTTTTACTATTTGCTTTGTTTGCAAATACCGCCTCTTTTGGGCAAATCACACCTGTAAAATCTGCGCCAGATGGTGGTTTTATGGTTTATTTTAAATCGGGAAGTGCTATTTTAGATGCAACCGCCCAAAAAGCCATTGATGCAGTGCTAAATACCTCAAAAGAAGGCGAAAATATTTCCCTTGAAATTTATGGACACACAGACAATACAGGAAATGACGAAGCAAATATTGCCCTTTCTCGCAGAAGAGGCTATGCGATTTGGGATTATGTGATGGCAAAAAGGAAATATGATGTCAAACATGGTGACATTTTTATGAATGGCGAATTTGTTCCGACAATAGACAATGAGAATGAAGCAAATAGAGCCAAAAATAGAAGGGTTTATGTTGTGATAAAGAAAATATAAGCATTTTTTTATACAGATTTTCGCAAATAAATGTTCATTTTGCGAAAATCTGTGCTTTTTTATCTAAAAAGCCTTGTTAAGTCATCAGGTAGAAATAAATGGTTCTATGACAATTTTTATGGATTTTTGCATAAAGTAGGAGTTGCAACCCCTACTTTACGCAAAAATCTCTGCTTTGAGACTTGTCCCACAAAAATTGTCATAGAACCAAATAAATTAATAATCTGTTGATTATCTTAACATTACATTAACTTTCTTCCACCTTTCAACTACTTACGTACCAATTTCATCTATCAAATTCCTGACCTTATCATCTATTCCCTTTGTTTTTTGAAAAAGATTTTGCATTGCCTCTTTTTGTTTAAAGCAAATTTTTTGATAACGATTATAAGCCTCACGAGGATACACATTATTGACGCTATAGATAGCTAAGACAACCAAAAAACCCATCAACAACATAATTGGACGATGTAAGGTAAACATTATCCAAAAAGCCGAGCCAAAAATCATTTTTACCACAAACATTTCAGCATTAACAGGTAAAAACTGTATTTTTTTTGCCCAAAAATCCTTGTCTCCCACCGTAAAATGCAGTTCGCAACCATAGCCATCATCATTTGCATAGACTTTACACAAAATCGGACATTCTTCTCTACTTGTTTTGTCAAGCGATTCGATGTAATAATTTTTTGCCCCAAACATATCTGTATGCACCTCCGCCTCAAATGCAGCAAATTTATCCGCAATTTCTGACAAAGTATATGGACTTTTGATAATGAATCTTTGTTGAATTTCAAACATGCGTGAATATTTTGAGGCAATATTACGATTTTTTTGTAATTTTGTATCGCAGACGCTGTATATATTTAACAAAACCGTTGCAAATATGAGCAATATACGCTGGTTTCAAAGACTTTCTCACTACAATAAAGCACTTATGCAGCTTGAGGAAGCCGTAATGTTGAGAAATGAACGCAATTTGTCTAATTTAGAGGTACAAGGACTTATTCAAGCATTTGAATTTACGCATGAATTGGCATGGAATGTAATGAAAGATTTCTTTGATTATCAAGGTAATACAGAGATTAGAGGTTCAAGAGATGCTACACGAGAAGCATTTCAATATGGTTTGATTGAAAATGGAACGGTTTGGATGGAAATGATTCGTAGCAGAAATCAATCATCTCACACTTACAATCAAGATACTGCCGAAGATATTCTGTTAAAAGTCTGTGAAAAATATTTTGCTTTATTTAAGACATTTAACGATAAGATGCAACAGATTAAAGCGACAACAGAAGCAAATATTTAATAAAAGATTACTATTATAAATTGAAAACATGAAATTTGGTTTAGAAAAAGAAACGATAACATCAATGCACAGCATATTTCAACAATATTCCAACCTCGAAGAAGTAATTTTATATGGCTCACGTGCCAAAGGAAACTACAAAAGAGGCTCTGATATAGACATTTCTTTGAAGGGAGACAAACTCACTTTTTCCGATTTACTCAAAATAGAAGGCGAATTAGACGATTTATTGCTTCCTTATAAAATAGACATTTCGCTGTTTAGACAAATCAAAGACCAAGAAGTATTGGCACACATAGAAAGCGTAGGCAACGTTTTTTTTCCATTAGATACCACTTATAACGACTAACAACATTGGGTTTTCAACATATTTATTTATTGCTGCTGCTGATATTCCCATTTTTGTATATATATCGGCATATCAAAGGGAAAGTAGCACCCGCAGGCACATTGCGTTTGCCTGCTATTACGGGTTTTGCGGTGCAAAAAACATGGAAAATGGCTTTACAACCTTATTTATATGTGTTTAAAGCTATTGGTATCTCCTTCTGTATCATTGCTTTAGCACGTCCTCAAACTTATTTAGAGCAGCAAAACATTCTTTCAGAAGGCATTGACATTGTTTTGACGATAGACATTTCTGGGAGTATGATGGCTGCCGATTTTTCGCCAAACCGATTAGAAGCTGCCAAAGAAAAAGCAAAGCAGTTTGTAGAAGGGCGCAAAGGGGATAGAATTGGGATTGTTGTTTTTTCGGGAGAAAGTTACAGCGAATGTCCACTTACTACCGACCACAGAATTGTAACAAGGCTGATAGACGAGGTTACAACAGGCGTTGTGGCTGATGGAACAGCAA
>JAAFHL010000402.1 GCA_013298365.1 Bacteroidota bacterium
TTTCGCTGTTTTTACTACCTGTTTCGCTGTTTTCCTATTGGCTGAATACGCAATCTTTTGACGCAAAAATGTGGCTTATTTTAGCGATTTGGCATATTTTGGTCTATCCTTCGAGCAATGGCTACAATAGCTATAATGACAGAGATGAAGGTCCGATTGGTGGGTTGGAAAGTCCGCCGCAGCCTACGGAGCATTTGCGCATTATGGCAAATTTAATGGACTTTTTCGCCATTATTTTGGCATCATTTATTGATGTTGTTTTTGCAGGTTTTGTATTGATGTATATTATTGCCTCTCGTCTGTACAGTTATCGAGGGATAAGGCTCAAAAAATATCCTATTTTAGGCTATTTAGTGGTCGTGTTTTTTCAAGGTTTTTGGGTGTTTGTGGCGAATACTTTTGTAATGAAAAATAGTTTTCAATTCACACAAAATCAAATACTTGCTGCGATTACCTCTTCATTTTTTATCGGAACAATATATCCTTTGACACAGATTTTTCAGCATGAAGCAGATGCCAAAGATGGGGTAAAAACGTTGAGCATTATGTTAGGCATAAAAGGTACATTTATTTATGATGCGATTTTATTTTTGGCGGTCAATATTTGTATGTATTTTATCTTGACGACAAAAGAATTTACCTTATTTTCAATCATTATGCTGCCGTCTATGTTTTACTTCTTGTATTGGACTTTTATTTCTTTCAAAAATGAAGCATATGTAACTTTCAAAAACACGATGATTATGCTGGTTTCCGCAGCTTTTTTACTGAATTTATTTTTTATTTTATTGATGACTTTAACGTAATTTATCGAAGATAAAACGCTGATTTACGATAAATTGATAACTGATGACTGATAACTGAAAATATGCCATACATTTTAGACATAGCAACCGCTTCTCCTCCATTTCGTGCAGAAGCCCATCAATTAGACGCATTTTATGCAAAAGCATTGGCGCAAGAAGGTGAAACTAATTTTGAGAAAAAAATCGCTTTTCTTAATCGAAAAACCAAAATAAACGCCCGCAATTATTGCATTCCAGATATATCAAGCGAGGAAAAAGAACTATTTATAGACAATAACTATAAACCTTCTATCGAAAATAGAATGGCTATTTATAAGGAAAAAGTAACGCCTCTTGCTGTTTCTGCTATTGATAAGTTGTTGAATGATAATGACTTTGATAAAAAAAATATCAGCCACTTAATCACCGTAAGTTGCACAGGCTTAACAACACCAGGCATAGAATTTTATATTTCAAAAGCCTTGTCTTTAGAACATACTGAAAAATTAAGCATCAATTTTTTGGGTTGTTATGCTTCTTTTAAAGCCATAAAAGCAGCCAATAATATCTGCCTTGCCGACCCAAATGCAAGGGTTTTAATCGTTTCTGTGGAATTATGTTGCTTACATTTTTATCCTTCATCTGTGGGAGAAGATATTATCGCCAATTTGTTATTTGCTGACGGAGCTGCTGCTGCGTTAGTTTGTGGGGATAATGTACCTATTGAGCGCAGCCCAAATGCCTCAAATAAGCAAGTTTTAGCGATTACAAAAACGGGTTCTGCATTTATTCCAAATACGGAAAACTTGATGACATGGGACATAAGTTCTTCGGCATTTCGCATGTATTTGAGTGGTGATGTGGTCAATGCCATCAAAAATAACATAGAAAATGCCTTAAAACGCTTTCTCAAAACAGAAGAAATTTCTTTTGATATATGGGCAGTGCATCCAGGTGGGATAAAAATTGTAGAAGCCGTTCAAGCTGCATTAAATTTGCCGCTGGAAAAAGTACAGACTTCGATAGACATTTTACGGGACTTTGGCAATATGTCTTCTGCAACTATTTTGTTTATTTTGGAGAAACAGCTAAGTGAAATTAGGGCACAAAAAGAAGATAAAACCCTGCTTTCTGTGGGTTTTGGACCTGGGTTGAATGTGGAAATGATTACGTATAAAAGTGTTTGGAGATAATCAAGTTCTTTTGTATATTTGCCCAATAATTACATAATTTTACAACTATGGCTTTTAGCGATTTCAAAGTATTGGCAGAAGTTGCCCAAAAATATAATATACTCATTTATGAGAAAGACGCTTTTTTTGAAGATGTTTTGCCTTCGAGCCTTTCGCCCGCATTTATTGAAGATATGCGATTTAGTTTACGTCTCCGTAAAACAAATGCAAGTGAGTATTTTTTGTGTGAGTCTTTGATTTACCCTCTTTTTTCTAAAGTACTGCAACAAAATCCTAAAACTAATTTCTGGAGCCATGAATATACCTTAACTGCCAGCCCAGAATTGACAGGTGTGCCAGATTACCTCATTTCGATTAAAGCAGAACACGAAAATTATGAGCAATTAAGACTGCCTTTTGTTGCAGTAGGCGATGCCAAGAAAGATGATTTTGCAGGTGGCTGGGCGCAAACCCTTGCCGAAATGATTGCTTGTCAACAACTTAATAAAACGGCTAAAATCCCAATATGGGGAATTGTTACTACAGGCACAATTTGGGAATTTGGGCGATTGGACGGAAATATATTTACCCAAGATTTATATTCTTATTCCATTGGTACGAATACTGAAAAAATTGCAGGAATTTTAGATTTTATCCTGAAAGAAGGGGTTAGATGCTCAGAAGCACTTGATATTGTCATATAAGCATGAAAAAACGCTCCTACAAACTCGAATTATTAGACGAAAACGATATTCCTACCCCCGATTTGTATCGCAATTTGGTGGAACTAGACATTATCAATCGCTTGCTCGGTGGCTATAAAGCTTCTCGTAAAGGCTTGGAAATACTTTGGCAGCGAAAAAATGAGGTAAAAAAACTCTTAGATATAGGTTTTGGCGGAGGCGATTTTATCCGAGATTTACATGCTTTTTCCCAAAAAAAAGGGAAAAAAATCACTTTCTATGGGGTGGATTTAAAACAAGATTGTATCAATTATGCGACAGAAAACCTGAAAAATATAGAAAATGTGCAGCTGATATGCTCCGATTATCGTGCTATTTCGCCCGATTTATTGGCAGAAATAGAGGTAGTGCATTGCAGTTTGTTTATTCATCACCTCACCGATGAACAAATTATTGGCTTATTTCAATTTTGCAGGCAACATCATTGCATGATTTTGGTTAATGATTTACATCGTAATTTTTTGGCATATTGGAGTATCAAAATTCTAACCGCTTTATTTTCAAAGAGTTATTTAGTGAAAAATGATGCTCCTTTGTCCGTCTTACGAGCTTTTCGCAAAAAAGAATTGATAACTTTAATGGAAAAAGCGGGTTTTACAGACTTTGAAGTGCGTTGGAGTTGGGCATTTCGATATATAATTGTAGGAATTGCATGAAATATAAAGTGATTATTATAGGTGGCGGTCTATCAGGATTGGCACTTTCGATTAGTTTGCAAAGAAAAGGCTATGCTGTGGCGGTGATTGAAAAAGGGGAGTATCCTCGTCATAAAGTCTGTGGCGAATACATTTCCATGGAATCTTATCGCTATTTGCAAGAAATTTGTCCTACTTTGGAGACACATCATATTCCCAAAATAGATACTTTTCGGCTCACAGCAAGCAGCAGTACAGTCTTAGAAACGCCCCTAACTTTGGGTGGATTTGGGGTAAGCAGGCATTTATTGGAATACGAATTGATGCAAGCGGCTGTCAAATCGGGTGTCGTTTTTTACCTAAAAAATAAGGCTTTGTCTGTTGATTTTCAGGCAGAAACAAGCACTTATTTTGTCAAAACAAATACAGAAACCTTGGAAGCAAGTATCATTTGTGGGGCTTTTGGTCGTAAGTCAAATATGGATTATTTATATCCTAAAAAATATACAATTCCAACCAATTATTTGGGCGTAAAATACCATATTCAAACACAACATGCTGATAATCTGATAGCTATACACAGTTTTGAAGGCGGATATTGTGGTATTTCTAATATAGAAGATGGCAAAACTTGTCTTTGTTACATTGTCAATGCAGAAAAATTAAAAGCCTGTAACAATGATATAAAAGCAATGGAAACCCGTTTTTTGTACCAAAATGCAGCCTTAAAACAGATTTTTGAAAACAGCACTTTTTTGTTTCAACAGCCGCTTACGATTAGCAACGTGCATTTTGAAATCAAAGAACCCATCAATCAAGGTGTCTTTTGTGTGGGAGACGCAGCAGGTTGTATTGCGCCCATTACCGGCAATGGTATGAGTATGGCTTTGCGTTCTGCCTTTTATTTAGCCAATTTATTAGATGATTTTTTTCAACAAAAAATAGATAGAAATACCTTAGTATCAGCTTATTCTGCTGCTTGGAAGGAGCATTTTAGCCTTCGTATTCGCCTAAGTCGTTTTTTTCAAAAGCTAAGTGAATCACCAAGTTTGACAAAAATGACGATTCATTTACTTCACTTCTTTCCTGTTTTGCAAAAAAAACTTATTAGACTTACGCATGGTTTGCCATTTTGAGGCTTGGTTTCTCGCAAGTTCTTGTAAGTTTGCAGATGGCGATTGATTTACGTAAAAGCTATTTCGTTTCTTCCTACAAAAACAGATGTAAAAATATTTGCGAAAATTTACGTACTCTGCAGACTGCGCTTGATTGATACCCGTAAGTGCGCTGCTTAGTTCGGCAGGCTCACAAACCAATGCAGCAAGGCACTTACGGGAACTTGGGTTTGCAAGGGGAGGCTGTCCAAAAAGGTAAAAACGATTTTCAAAAAGTGATAATTTGTTAGTTTTCAGGGCTTAAAAAGACTATTTTTTGATAAATCCTCAATAAAAAGCCATTTAAAATAAC
>JAAFHL010000403.1 GCA_013298365.1 Bacteroidota bacterium
TTAGATTTGAGCAAATATTCACGTGCCTCGTCAAAAAAGTTCATGAAACTCAAGGCTTTTGCGCTATTTGTATAGCTCATGGCAATGCCATTGCTATCTTTGAGTTGCCGATAAATCTCCAAGTTGTTTTTGCACGTTTCCAGCCCCTTTTCATAATTGCCTTCATCGTTGTAAATAATGGCAAGATTGTTATTTATAGAAGCTTTTTCTGCTAACAGATGATGTTTGTCTGCAAGTATGACACCCTCTTGCAAATATTTTTTTCCTTTTTCTGCATCTCCATAACGTGAATAGGTAAATCCCATCAGATTCATGCTTTTACAAGCACCTTTATGGAAACGAATTGATTTTGAGATAAATAGGGCTTTTTCTGTATAACTTAATACACTGTCTTTGTCGCTACCTGTCCGTAAAAAATTGATAGCTTTATCTATTAAAGCCAAAACTTGTGTAGAATCTGCCAATGAATAGGCTTGTGCTTGCGCTGAAATACTTGCAAAAAGCAAAATAACAGCAAGCCATTTTTTGTTCAAAAAAAGGCTTGTATATTGCGAAAAATCAGTATGATTGACCATATTTGTGCATTTTCATTTCACAAATGTAGTACTTTTGCCTTATTTTACGCCAAACGATTGAATACTTGCCACCATTTGTCAGGAATCTCATCGCCTACCACTGATTGATATTCGGCTTCGGAACATGGCACAATCGCTTTTCGGGGGGCATTTACAACTTCCATCCACCAAAGTCCTGTAACATTGCTTTGAAAAAAAATAATTTCCTCGATTCCTGCATTTACTTTTACTCGGTATTTGGTAAATTGTTCGGGCTGTGTGTTTGGGTGTTCAGGACGGCGGTTATAAATACCTTCCATAAAATACCAAAGTATCATTGCCGAAAGTGTTGCGGTTTGCTGATGAATATCTTGACTTTGATTGTATTCTACAATAGAAAAAGTAGAAATATCGGGCGCATTGCCTGCATATCTCGCTAATTGACAGATTTCCATTACCGTAAAACCTGCGGGCAAAGGCTGTGTTGCACCAGGAGAATCGGCATGTCTGATAGCCGAAATATCTAAACAAACGGCATTTGCCTCCCGTAAGTACGGTTCTGCTATATACATTTGTCCTTGCAAAACGCCATATCTCAAATAGGGAAAACTCAAATTTCGTAGCAAATCCAATTCAGAACCTACTACTTTATAACTTTGATACCCTAAGCCCGTAAAAACATTAACAGCAGGTGGGTATTGATTAAAAATACGATAATTTAGGGAAGATGAGCTATCTTCTTCGTCTCTTAAATCTAAGAAAGGTGAAATATACGCATAGTTTGTTTGAGAATCTTCGCTTTCTATGCCTGTATAACGATAAGCAAGGGTTTGTCCGTAGGCAATTTCCTTGATTCCCCCCAATAAAATAATAATTTTGTCTAAACTAAGTAGCTTTTCTACCACATAACCAATCATTTCCCCCCATTCTTTCGCCGAACCTTTGAGTTTTAGGTTGCCCAAATCCGCAATTTTTGCAGCTTGATGCGGAATAGATAAGTTATACAATTCTCTGCGAATGGCATTAGGCGACTGTGCAGTCCCTTTTGTCTCATCTGTCTCGCAGGGACAACCTATAATAACGACTTCGGCAGCATCAATATTTGGAAAATGCGTAATATAGGCATCTATAATTGTCCCTAATAATTCGGATTTGTATGTCGTTTGGGAAGTTTCGATGGAGTCGAAGAATGTATGTAAATGTAACATATTACAAATTTCCTAATATGATATAGTATGAATATTAATATTTATCTCTCAAATCTATCCAAAAATGCCTCAATTCAAATAGGGGAGGCGGAAAATCTGAAGGACGATTAATGGTGTGTTCTAAACGGCTTACCCCGTTTTCTTGCCAACTTCCAATAAGACTTATGGTAGGAATAGCATGTTTGGCACAATTATGATTGATACTATTGTGATATTTTTCTAAGTAGCCATCTTGTACATATCCTATCATTAAGCCAGATTTTGTATATATTCCATAGCAAAAATCGCTATCAATGTAACGTTTTATTCCGCCTTCTACATAATATGGGCAAGATTTAGAAGGGGGATGTTCTAAGCATTTACATTCGATAGTATATACAATATCGCTATCTATATTATAATCTCGATAAGGAATTTTAAATTCTGGCTCTTTATTTTCAGAAGGGTGGAATTTTTTGTTTTGTGGACTAGGATTAATTCTTCCATTAGGCTCAACATAAAATGTGGGACAGTTTGGATTTAACTTTTGCCACTTGACAATTTCCTTTGCGATAAGTTTTGCCAATACTCGATTTAGGCTATCATCAGCTTTTGAAGCCTCTATTCGGGGCAGTTTTTCTTCTTTTCTTAACTCCAATAATACATATTGAAAAAAAGTTAAGACATGTTTTTCCCATTCTTCCCAAGTGAGTACTAAGTCATTCATTGATTTTAAGGGTATTAAGCATTTGGAATTGGATATAAATAGCTTCTGCATCTTCTCTTGCGGCAGAATTTGTCCACAAACGTTTCTCATTACGTTTGATGATAAAAATATTTTCGTTACTAATGATTCGCAAAAAACTATCTATATAAATGTTTTCGCTAATTTCTTTCTTTTGTGTTTCTGCTATTTTGGCAATTAAACTTTTCCATTCTTTGAGTTCCTTTTCTTCTTTTGTATTGTTCTTTTCCCAAGAGAAAACGACAGCAACACTATCAATCATATTTTGATGCTGCCAATTCACATTTTTTGAGCGAATAACCTCATAGTATAATTCTTTTCCGCCTTTCATATAAGGTTTAAAAGTTTGTTGAAAAGTGCTTAAATAACTTTCTATTTCACTATCAACTACTTCTATATCTGCTAATTTACCATGCAAATAGGATTTTAGATTTGCTAAAGGTTTTACCGCAATACTATTGGTACTATTGTAATAAAAATCTATATCATACTTACATCTTTCCCTTACCAAATCTTTTTGAGCATCAGAAAGGTAATATAAATCAAAAACTGCTTCGTCTAATTGTGCTTCTAAATCTTTGATAGTTTCTGTATATTGATTTTCATTTAGTAAGTTTTTATTGTCGCTATATTCTTCATTTCGGAGTTTATCTACAATTGCGATGATTTTATTTTTATAGATTTCATTGTCTTTGTCTAACTCCATTATTGGAAAACTCATAATTTCGGATAAACTTACAGAATCTCTCCATACTCCCCATTTTGTGGAAATAAAATAGTAATAATATCTTGCTAAAGACGACCATAAAAGTCCTAATACAAACTTATAATTCTCTACTTTATTATCTTTCAGTTTAATACAGTTAATAGAACCTTTAAAGGCGAAGCTATATTCTTCCAAACGGATAATTAATAGCCCTTTGGGAATGCTATCTTCTGTTATTCCACCTTTACACAAAATCCTTAAACCTTGGAATAACTTTTCATTACTTGGGTACGCTACTAAATGTGGTATTTCAGCTAATTCCTTTAAAGAGAATTTGCCATATCTATCTTTAAAACGTCTAGTTGGAATAAATTTATATTTGGCTAACCACTCATAATGTTTAAGTTTTACATACTTATCTTTATCTTTAAACCCTTGATTCGGAACATTAATGTCGAAATCTTCTAAATCTGCCAAAGTTGGATATAATCTTATACTGGAAATAAGACTATAATCCTTATGATTACCCCAATAGTGTATTTTCCAAATATCAGACATGTCTGCCAAATATTGTGGAATAAATTTAAAATCCGTTTTATCTAAAATAGCTGCTTGAGTTTTGGCAATTCTTTGTGTATTTTTAAATGTCCAATAATGAATTTTATGATTTCTTTCTGGCTGTTTTTTCTGAAAAATAACTCCCAAAAAAGGAGAATCAGCACTAGTAAAAAAGATGTGTCTTGTGTGTACAAAATTGAATATTTGTAAAAGGGTACTTTGCGAAGTCCAAGCATATTTGAATTGATTGCTTGCCTCAGAAGATTTGAACAAAACGCCACTTGAAATTAATAAGGCAGCGATTCCATTTGGCTTTAATAAAGCTAAACTCCGCCAAATAAACATTTGAGAACGTTCATTGTCAGAGATAGGAAAACTACCATTTTTACACCATTGAATCGCTACTTTCTCTGCTTCTTTTGACTCCCCTTTCAAATCAGCACTTCCCCAAGGTGGGTTTCCCAAAATAATATCAACTGTATTCGGCTGAAAATCTTCCAAACCTTTATCGTTCAAAAATAAATTTTCTACCCAAAAAGCATTTGTGTCTAAAATAATATTTAAATGATTGCCATTCCCTTCTTGTGTATATAACAAAAAAGGAAGTTGTTTGCCATTTTGAATATAATAGCGAATATAAGGGGGGGCAAGAAAATCTAATAAAGCGATGTATAAGCTAAAAGCGGTAATTTTTGCTGCATCAGGATTTAATTCTATACCTCTTATTTGTTGTTTTAAGATGATGTTAAGTGCCTCAAAATCAGGCTTAAAGCCTTCAAATATTTTTTTATACCGTACAATTCTGCGAAAAGATTCTACCAAAAAAATCCCCGAACCACAAGCGGGGTCTAAAATGCGAGGACTTGTTGCTAAATGTTTAGTTGTTAAGGTTTGAGAAAGTAAAAAATCTACTAATGAAGTGGGTGTGTAGTGTGTCCCTTTTTCATCATCTTCTGTAGTATTATGATAAAATTCTTCATAGATATTGCTAATAAATTCCAAAGGAATAATATCAAATTGATATGCCCATAACC
>JAAFHL010000404.1 GCA_013298365.1 Bacteroidota bacterium
CACATTCGTCAATAAAAAAGTACTGGGTTGGTTGGGACATATTGTGTTTTAGTTTTTAACAAAAGTGGTACAATTAGTTGAGTAACGCTCAATAAAATAGTTAAATTTCAATTCCTCTTTTTGTTAGTTTTTTGACAAATATAGAATAATTAAAAAAGTAATACAAAAAAATAGTTAATGAGATTTTATATTTCATACATTTGATAAAAAAGAAATCTATGATACAGGAACTGATAAATTTAGAGCCAACAGGCGACCCGTTTGCAGATACAGGTGCAATGGTTATTGGCTATTTACAAGAAAAAAATCCTGAAATGTCAATTATTGAAATGATTGAGCTGGTTACGAATATTTACGTGAATCAGTGGGACAACAATTTACATACATTTTTCTTAAATTCTTCTATTACTCATAACTCCAATAAAGGGCAGAAGGGAATTGATAAAACCATTACACTCTATAAAAACTATTTGGAAGGCAAAGAAGCAGATGGAAAAGATGCACAAGAAGGTTTTTGCAGAATAACAGGCAAATTTGGTAAAGTTTTTAGTGGGGCAAGAGATAATCATGTTATGTCAGGCTCTGGCACGCTGATAAATTTTCATCATGGTTTTGAAAGTGGGATTAAACTTTCAAAAGAAGCTTTGATTAGTATTTTCTTTATGCCACTTGGTGTGGAACAGTTAGGTGATAAAGTAGCTGTTGTTTCAAGTAATAGCGATGATGTTAATCGTTATTTTGTCAAAAAAAATGTTGATAATAATATACGAGATATTAATAGCGGAATATCTAAATCAATACAACGCTCTGATTTTTCCAATCCAACAAATGCTTTGTTTGATTATGCAATGCAATGTATCGAAAATATTATTACCGCAACCCATAATGAAGAAACAGAAACAAGTAATACCAAAGGGATTACGCTCAATCTTTTTCATTTTACAAATTTTGGTGCAAGTCCAACCATTAATCTCTATACTTTACCTGCTACTATTTTTAAGTTTTATGCTCATTGTTATAAAAGTTATAAAACCGATTGGCTCAATTTCATTTTTCGATATTATAGCAGCTCAAAATTTAGAAATGCAACTTTTGATACTGCAACTAATGCTTGGACAAATGGCAAAGAAACCGTTGATTATCAATCTTTTAAAATATGGAAAAATCAAGTATATGAAATGTTAATTAAAGGAGAGCCATTGCATAAACTTTTTTTGAAACATAGTAAAGAACATAAATTAAATTTTAAAATTGTTGAATTATATCAAATAACTATACAAAATATGGATAAAAAAACACTTTCAAAAATCAAAGATTTGGCAAATTTCATTGTTGATGACAGAAGCGATGATATTATTAAAAAATCTATGACACGCATTAATGGTGCAAAAAGTAGTCATGAATTGCGTTACATCTTACTCAAATTTTTAGGTCAAAACTACGATGAGGGTAAAGAAAAACCTTTATTTACGATTGATGAATATGTTGAGTATTTATTTCCTGATGGTAGCAGTTGGAAAGAAATAAGGGATTTAGTTCTTATTGCAGTCTATCAAAAATTACACGAAATCAACAAAAAAGTTGAGATAGAACTTATTGAAAATGAATCAGATAATTAAATTAATAATAAAATGAATTTAAAAACACAAGGATTTATCCTTCTTGATGTAGATGTTGTTGCACTCAATAATGCGGGTAAAAGCACAACAAGCAACTTTGATAACGCAGTTGCAACGAAAAAGATTTTTAAAAATGGTCGTGGCTATACCTATGTATCTGGTCAGGCGTGGCGTTATTGGTGGCGTGAAACCTTAAAACTTAATCATGCTTGGGCTTTATCGCCAATAACAAGAGATAAGAAAATTGCTTTTACAGAAGCCAATCCATTTGCTTATGCTGATGATGATGTTTTTGGTTATATGAAAGCCGCAAAAGATGTAAAGAGAGATGAAGATGGCAATGCAATTTTAGACAAAAAAGGCAAAGAAGAAACTGAAGATGTAACAGTAACAAGGGTTTCGCCTTTGAAAAATTCTGTTATTATTTCTGTTGGTTCAACAAGTACAGTTGAAAATTGGTCAAGTATGGCAAGACAGGAAGGCGATAGCGTACCTTATAGTAAAGAAGAATATTCTGCTATTATGAAAGGCATGTTTTCTATTGACCTTTTTCAAGTTGGCACATTTTCAACTTTTAATAAAACAGGGTTTAAGAATTTAACTGAAAAAGCGAAGAAAGAATCCGCAAATTTTAACGCTACCGAAATTAATGACCCTTTTGTAAAAGAAAAAAATGGCGAACCTAAGAAAATGATTCAACTCCCACAAGACACTCGTATTCAAAGAGTTACTGAAACAATTAAGGCATTAAAAACTATTTCTGGTGGTGCAATGCAAACAAATAATATGGCAGATGTTACGCCTAAATTTATTGTTTTAGCATCAATGAGTACAGGAAACCACCCTTTTTCTCATATTGCAAAAAGCGAAGGGATGAAAAATAGTGAAAAAGTCATTCTCAACATCGAAGGCATTAAAGAAGTTTTGAATGACTACAAAGACCAATTTCAAGACACAATTTTTATTGGTAAACGCAGTGGGTTTATGGATGAATATAATGAAGAATTGAAAGCATTGGAAACTGAATATACAAACGTAAAAGTTTTATCTGTCAATCAAGCTATCGACCAATATTGCGAACAAGTGAAAACTCAAATGTCATAATACAATGGAAGTATATAAAATAGACATTACGAGTTGGACAGCAAGTTTTCGCTATCCTAATCTGATAAGTGGTATGCAACCAACGTTAGAAGTACCGCCAATTAGTACGGTTTTGGGATTAATAAATGCTGCTGCTGGTACTTATTTGAAGCATCAAAACTTGCGGTTGGGCTACTATTTTGAATACGAAATGGAAGGCGAAGATTTAGAAACAATTTATCAGATTGATAGTGATTTTAAGTATAATAAAAAAACTCAAAAAGTAGAAACTATTGCAAAATCAAATGTTATCCCAAGAAGGTTTTTGTTCAATAATTTTCTTAGAATTTACACTGACAATGAGCAAATTGTAGAATATCTATCGCAACCGTATTATCCAATTTTGTTAGGTCGAATGAATGATTTAGCAACGATTGAGCGTATTTCAAAAAAGGAAAAATTGAAAGAAAATGAAATTTCAGAAAAAGTAAGAGGGCAAGTTATTCCCTTCAAATATCGTTTGGCTGGTCAATTGCAAGCCTTACCACAATATTTTACAGATGAATTTCCTCGTAAAAATTTAGGAACTCAACCATTTTCTATCATTGGACACAAAGCAAACGTTGGTTCAAATAACCTTTTGACTTATCGTGATACATTGCCCAATGGAAAAGAAGTAGATATTTTTTTCCATACCCTAAATTTTGATAACGAATGACTTTATTAGCAAAATCAAAAGATAAAAAATCGAATGCTCCTGCAAGAACTTTGCAGGAGCATATTGATGATTGTTTGCTCATATTTGAATTTTTGAAAAAATCTTTTCCCAAAGCGGCTGAAATCTCAGGTTTGGGTGAGCAGTATTGGGAAATATTACGCATTTGTATTGTTTGTCACGATTTAGGCAAATCGCACAAAGAGTTTCAAAATGTATTGGCAGGTTTACCCGACAAATGGGAAAAACAACGACATGAGTTATTTTCACTGCCTTTTGTAGATGCTCTACAAGGGATTGACGTTGATTTGCTTAAAATTATGCGTTTGGTCGTTGCGGGACACCACAAAGATTTTGAAACTTTGATATGCTATGCCAATCGTTATGAAAAGCCTGATGAAAATTTAGAAATGCTTGAAGGCTTAGAAGATGATGATGTAGAAGATTTTGTAACTGCTTTTCGTAAAAATATAGATTTGAATGGTGCATTAGCATTATTAAAACACTATCAAATTACTGTAAATACGATTAATCCTAAGTCAATCATTGGCATGATTAGGGCTTATAATCAAAAGCCGAGGAAAATGTCGGAAGCAGATTACTTTAAGTTGTTGCTACTTTTTGGTGGTTTAAAATGGTGCGACCACATGGGTTCTGCATTGGTCGAAAATGTTTATTTTATTGAAAATCAAGATTTTGTATTTTTAAAAAATCAACAAGACAATTTAGTTAGAAAAGGTTTCGATTTTTATGACCATCAGAAAAAATGTACAAAAATCTTAGGTAATTTAATTTTGACAGCACCAACAGGTTCTGGTAAAACAGAAAGTGCTTTTTTGTGGCTTCAAAATCAAATGCAACAAGGTGAGCAAGGTCGTGTTTTTTATATTTTGCCTTTTACGGCTTCTATCAACGCTATGTATGAGCGATTGAGTGATGCTATTTCAAAAGACAAAGTAGGAATGTTACATGGTAAATTGAGCTTTTATTTGAATGATTATTTTGACGATTTACAGTATGATTTGAATACAAAAAAGGCATCTATCAAAGAAATCAAAGCCAATTACAAAAATATTGTTACACCTATAAAAGTATGCACGCCTTTTCAACTACTGAAACATCTTTTTGGCATAAAAGGCTATGAACAAGGTATTTTTGAAATGTCGGGTTGTTATTTGATTTTTGATGAAATCCATGCGTATAGTCCTGATGTTTTTGCTCAAATAAAAGTTTTATTAGAATTTGCTACAAAATATTTACAAGCAAAAGTGATGATTATGACTGCTACAATGCCTCGTTTTTTGCAAGATGAAATTGAACAAAGCATTGGTCACCCACCAATTATTAAGGCAAACCAAACACTCTA
>JAAFHL010000405.1 GCA_013298365.1 Bacteroidota bacterium
GTGTAGCGATTGCAAGGGCGTTGGTCAATAATCCTTCTATTATTTTGGCGGACGAACCCACAGGAAATTTGGACTCCAAAACTTCTTACGAAATTATGGCTTTGTTTGATGAGTTGCACAGGCAAGGGCAAACCATTATTTTGGTAACACATGAGGAAGACATCGCTCGTTATGCTAAGGAAATTATTCGTTTGAGAGATGGTTTAGTGGAGTCTGTGGTAACAAGCTAATTATTAAGTAGTTGAAGTTGGACATAACGGGTTCATGGTTTTCTCATAAAAAAATACTGAAATAAAAGGTTACATTTTACCACAAAGTTCTCAAAGGATTCACAAAGAACACAAAGATTTATCGAAAACAAGTTGCTTAGTGTGCTTTGTGTGGGCTTTTCTTAGTAAACTTCGTGGTTTTCTTTTTTATGAGAAAGCTATATATTCTTTCACTACTTACCTACTTATAAATCGTTACATTTTCGCTCAATACTTTGTGAATCGGGACAATGATTTGTCTATCTTCCATATCAAGGGTAATAGAAATATTGTCAATGGCGATAATCATGCCTTTTTTTCCATCTATTTCCAATATTTGTCCTTCTTTGTAGTGATGTTTGCTATAATAAGAAGACAGAAAGCCTGCCAAAATATTGCGTGAAGCAAAGCCATACGAAAGGGCAAATGCGCCTACCATGCCTGCAATGATGATGCTTACATTTGCTGTAATAAGTTCTGTTTGAATCCCTGCTTGGCTTAATGCACTCACAATCACTGTGATAGCAAGTAGGTAATATGACAAAGAACCTAACAAACGCCAAGGTCTGATGCCCATGGATTTTGCGGAAGCACCTACAACATTGCGTACAATGCCCGCAAAGTATAAACCTATTAAAGCAACGACAATTGCTGTGAGAAGTTGCGGCATGTATTGAATCAAATGACTTATTTGCTGTGAAAGCATAGAAAGTCCCATGGCATCGGTAGCACTCAATAAGAAAATAAGCACAATGATGTAATAAACGACATTACATATGATTTTATCTAATTTAATGCCCATTTGAGGAAGTTCCAAGCCATTAGAAAGTTTGTCTAAGGTGTTTTTGATGGCATCTTGTCCCAGCAATTTTCCAATCAGTTTTGAGACAGATTTGGCAATGAGCCAACCTACAACGAGCAACACTATGCCGCCAATAAAGCGAGGAGAGAAGTCTATTATTTGGGTAAATACACGGGTTAATGCGTGTAAAATGATGTCTATAAATTGTTTCATAATATAAATTATATCAGCGTAGATGAATTGTCGTTGAGCGGAATCGGTTCTTTTATATCAAGCATAACAAGTGTATCGTTTTCGTTATCATCTTGATGTCCCAGCATAGAAATAAGTGTACTTCCAAAATTAGACGTAAATAATTGCAAAATGTTTCCAAACAAAGAAACAATTTCCATAGTTCCCACTACCTCGTTTCTGACATGTAGTGGCATTTTTGCTTCAGATACGATTACCTTAAAAGGATTTATTTCTTCTGAATGATTGTAAGTATTGTCTTTTTCGGTCATAATGTGGTTTTTATGAAAATTAAAAATTAATAGTTAAGAATTAATGCCTAATTATCTTTTTAATTTATTGCTGATAAGTATCATTTACAAAAAAATAACACAATATTTCATCTCTAATTAACTTATTATCAGATATTTGAGATATTTATTAATTATTAATTACTTTGTTCACTGTCCTATTTTAAACGTTTCGATAATTTCTTTTACTCGCCCCCTCGCTCTTGCAAGTCGCATTTTTACCGCACTTTCCGAAGCATCAAGTAATATCATCAACTCTTTGATAGGAATGTCATCTTGATATTTCATTAATAAAATCATTTTATCTTCGGGCGATATTTTTTGTAAGGCTCTAGCTAAAGCATCGCTTTGCATTTCTAAAAATTCATGATCTTCAGTCTCTGTAAAATCATCTTTTTCCTCATCTAGGGGTGATGTTGGAATTTTATTTTTTTTGCGAATATACTCTACACAAAAATTGTAGGTAATTGAATACAGCCAAGTAGAAAAACGGGAGCGAGATTCAAATTTAGAGAGTTGTATGAATACTTTGATTAAAATATCATGTGATAAGTCTTGCGCTGCATCTCTATCTTTTTCAAATGACAAACACTTTCGATATACCTTATCGGCATATCTATCATACAAAATTCCATACATTCCTGTTTTTCCCTGCTCTACGATGAACTTTATCAGTTCTTCATCAGAGAGAGATGAACGTAACTTTACAGCCATCGGTTATATTTTATCTTTGATTCGGTACTGATTCTTATAGGGAGAATTACGACTCATTAATTCAGCAAGCAAACCTGTGCTAAATAACATGAAACCTAATAGTAAGCAAACCGCCCCAAAAATCATGGCAGGCATTTTACTTGAAATCCATATTCCTAACACCATACGTATAAAGGCTAAATATGACAACATAACGCCTCCTATTATGCCAAATATAAAACCCCAAGTCCCAAAAAAGTGCATCGGTTTTTTGAGGTATTTATGAATAAACAAAAGGCTGACCAAGTCTAAAAAACCTGTTATCAAGCGACTTACCCCAAATTTGCTCACACCATATTTACGCTCTTGATGTTGTACAATTTTTTCTGCAATGTTGTCAAAACCCGCCCATTTTGCTAAAACAGGAATATATCGGTGCATATCGCCCCACAATTCCACATTTTTGATGACCTCATTCCGATAGGCTTTTAGCCCGCAGTTGAAGTCGTGAAGGTTATCAATGCCCGACATCTTGCGGGTTACGAAGTTGAAAAATTTAGAAGGAAGGGTTTTTCCGATTGGGTCATATCGCTTTTGCTTATAGCCTGAAACCAAATCATAGCCATCTTCTGTAATCATCTTATATAGCCCAGGAATCTCATCGGGACTATCCTGCAAATCGGCATCCATCGTGATTACAACGTCGCCAATTGCAGCCTCAAAACCCGTAAATAAAGCCGCAGATTTGCCATAATTATTGCGAAAACGAATGCCTTTTAAATAAGGATATTGCTTTTGTAGGGCAACAATTACCTCCCACGAACGGTCTTTGCTCCCGTCATCTATCATCAAAACTTCGGTTGTCAAATTATGTTCGCTTACCACACGATGTATCCATGCCATCAATTCGGGCAGCGATTCATCTTCGTTATAAAGTGGTACAATGATTGTAAGATTCATGGAGATATATTAGGACTTTATGTGGCAAAATGCCTACAAAGATACGGATTTATTTTGGTTTAGCGCAATGTTGCGTTATTGGTTCTCGCAGATTTTCATAGATAAAGAACGCAGATTTGCACAGATTAAGGGTTTATTTGCGAAAATATGTGGTTAAATCTGCATTTATCTGCGAGAACATAACTATAATAAATCAGAAAAGCGTTTTAATACTAAGTAATTGATTATGTTTAAGTCGCATTAACTCTCAACGCTCAATTTTTCAACTTTTTACCACCTTTCCCACCAAATCATATTCCAAGGCATCACTTATTTCTACCTGATAAAAAGCACCAATCTTTAAGTTTTTCTCATATATAATCACCTCATTATCAACTTCTGGCGAGTCAGAGGTGGTACGTCCTACATAATAATTGCTTTCTTTTCTGTCTATAATCGTTTTAAAGGTTTTTCCTTTTTTGAGGCGGTTTTTTTCAAAAGAAATTTCTTGCTGCAATTCCATAATTTCGTTCTTGCGGCGTTCTTTATCGTCCTCGCTTATATCATCGTCAAACTGATGAGCGTGTGTATTTTCTTCATGAGAATAGGTAAAAACGCCTAATCTATCAAATTTTTGTGTGTTAATAAAGTCTAATAATTCCAAATGGTCAGCCTCTGTTTCGCCAGGGTGTCCCACTAACATGGTAGTACGCAAGGTAATATCGGGAATTTCGCTGCGAATTTGCGCAATTAATTCTTCGGTGCGGCGGCGATTGATGCCCCTGCGCATTTTTTGTAGCACATTATCCGAAATATGTTGCAGGGGAATATCCAAATAGTTGCAAATATTGTCTCTCTCACGCATGGTTTTCAAAATTTCAACAGGAAAACCTGAAGGATAAGCATAATGCAAACGTATCCATTCCAAGCCTTCTACATCAGAAAGTTGTTTCAACAGCGAGTCAAGTTCTCTTTTCCCATATAAATCTATGCCATAATAGGTCAAATCTTGGGCAATGAGCATGATTTCTTTTACGCCTTTTGCCACCAAAAATTTCGCTTCTTGCACCAAAAATTCGATGCTACGAGATTGATGTTTGCCACGCATCAAAGGAATCGCACAAAAACTGCAAGGACGGTTGCAACCTTCCGCAATTTTGAGGTAGGCATAATGTGCGCTTGTTGTCAAAATACGTTCCCCTACCAATTCTTTTTTGTAATCTACCCCCAAAGATTTGAGCAAATCGGGCATATCATTTGTGCCAAAAAAGCCATCAACTTCGGGCATTTCTACCTTCAAATCTTCTCTATATCTTTCTGAAAGACAACCTGTTACATATACTTTTTCTACTAAGCCTTTTTCTTTTTGTTCGATATAGTCCAAAATGGTATTTACCGATTCTTCTTTTGCATTATCTATAAAACCGCAGGTATTTATGACCACAATTCCTGCATTTGTCTTTTCTGCTTCATGCGTAGCCTTCACATTACTGCCTTGCAGTTGTGCTAATAACACTTCCGAATCCACCAAATTTTTAGAACAACCCAAGGTAATTACATTTACGGCTTGGGA
>JAAFHL010000406.1 GCA_013298365.1 Bacteroidota bacterium
GCTCGCCATACATTCCATTCTAAATATAAGGGCGCATCAGGAACTTCTTTTTTGATAATTTTATTAAAAACAGAAATAATATCTTCATATTCTTTAAAATTTTTGAGTGATATTTCTGTTTCTGAAATTTTTTCTCGAATCGTTTTTTCTTCTGCTATTTCAAGTTTATCTTTTAATGTCTCTATATCATCTTCTTGCTTAATTTCTACTTGTAAATGGGATAATCTTTGTTTAAGCAAATTTTCATTATCTCCCCACAAAACAATATTATTTGCAGAAAATAAATATTCTTTAAATATTTTTTCATCTGTAAAAGTAATAGGTTCTGCCTTAACATTTTGCAAAATATAGGCTACTTCTTGCGATTTTGAAGGAGATATTATTAACCTAAATGTCTTTTTTTCAAATGTAATAAGCTGTGTGGCACGTAGATAACGGGTAAAAGCGTCTGCATAATCCGTTAAATTAGCTTTTTTTGTACGAATAAATTTATCTATTTCATTTCCTCCATTTTGACGAATATTAAAATCTTCTTTTTCAATATCTTCTGCATATATTTTAGTAATCTCCTCCTCAAAGCATTGGTTTACATACATTTTTCTACTGCCTTTATAGTCTTTTGCATTAGCCCTAAAATCTCGAATCATTGTTACGATTTCTGCAAATTTTTTGTAATTTGTAAGTTGTGTAAAAAATAAGGCTATTTCTGTTTTTGACAAACTTTCGACTTCTGTGATCAAGCGCAACAACTCTAAATAAGGTTTTACGCCAAAATCGCCTTGCGGGATTTTATGATAAGGAGAAGGCAACTGAAATTTTAGCAACTGCCTTGTAATCGTTTCATGGATTCTTTTGCCGCTTATCAATCGTTTTCCTGCTTCTGTTAGTGCGATTGTGGGCTTTAGGTCTATGAAACCTAAGGCTTTGGGCGCAGCATTTAGCTTATCTTTATTTGAAATACTTTTAAGCACTTTTTTATTTTCATAGAAATTAACGAAAAAGAAATCCCGAAAAGCATGATTCCATGCTTCCATAAAAGAATCTAATGCGTCATAATCGCAAGATTTAGAATATTTTACGTTCAAGTTGATTAACCCTTTCTGCATTTTCGTAAAGTGATATAATTTCATCATAGTTTATAAATTTGAATTTGTCTTTATTGCTATGATATGGTTCTAAATTGATGGTTTGATTAAACTTATTCCTATGTTGTTCTGGTGCAACAATATAAAATTCAGTCCTAAAGTTAAGCAGTTGTAAACTTCTATTAAAAGCACCTGACAATGTTCCTAAACTATCCACAACTTCAAACACTTTTTGAGGAAACTGTAACCCTTTTTCATTAAACCATACAACATCTATTCTTTTTGTTTCTTGTATAATTTCTGGATAAGTAAAATCGGGCATATTTTTCATTTTTGCAAGATGAAGCAGCCTAATATTATCTCTAAATACCGCAGAAGGGTCGGCTGTATAGGTAAGATAATTTTTAAAGTTGCCTAATTCAAGACAAATACCTTCAATAAAAGAGTGCATTCTAATCGTATCTTCTTTCTTGGGCTGCTCCTCCTGTGTATATTCTTTAAGCGCAAAAATTCCTAAACCTATCTTTTTGAAGGATTTGTTGTTTCTTATTTCACGATATAACACGCCCCTAACGCCTGCTTCCCAGTCTTCAGAGCTTTTTACAGTAGGATAATATTTTTCAAGATTCTCATACAGAATATCCCATGTTGCTGTACCTTGATTGTCTTCCATCAATTTCTTTATAGCCTCTACTTTTGTCATAATATTAGTAATGATTTAGGATTTTAGGGTCAGTAATTATCATATCCACACTTGCATCTGGCAATTGAGATAAAAATGTAAGCGCATCTTGTTGATAAATTTTGACACGTCCATCACTTGACTCATATGATAATTTTTCTTTTACAAGCAAAGTTTCTTTTTTTACTTGAAAAAATTCCAAAGCTAACTCATAAGATTTCTTTGTAAGATTCCCATTAGTCCCAAGTTCCAATTGATTAGCCACTAAATATTCTTCTATTTGTTCCGCACAAATAGAAGAAGGAAGTAACTTTAGCAAATCATCTACTAAATAAGTAGTTATTATTGCTTCATTCAAAGTTACAGATTGAATAATATTATCGTTTTCAAACATATTACTAAAATATTTTGTGCAAATATATGTTTTTTTAGCGAAAAAACTCCTGTATTTCTATCTTTTTATAGTATTATTCATCTCTCAAAAAGTTTAGTAAATAATTGATAAATACCTTCTAAATCAGCCTTTTCCCTTGTTTGTATATATTGTTGTGTCATTTCAGTTATTGCATTATGTAGCGAAACTTCTGCTAAATTGTTCCAATTTATTGCCCGAAAGGGAATACTTGCAATGGGTTTTTCAGAAAATTCTACAATATTTCCTTTTACAATCCCATGACAAGTGAGCCAATCAAAAACAAGCAAAAGATTTAAATATGCCAAGATGTATTCGATACTTTCCTTTGTTGTAGCTTTTTTGAAAATGGCAGTAACATCTTGCGTCGGGAAAACATCGGCTTCTACAAATGCAAAACGAAAATGCTTTTTGTGGGAAATTCGCTCCTTACAAGGCACAAAAATTCTTTGTTCTTTTTTGCTAAATAAGGAGAAATTTCGTGAAAATGACCATTCCCAGTAATGTATCTTTTGTTTATATTCATATCTTTTGTCTAAATCTTCTTTGTAAGGTTGAAGATGTTGATAAAAATGTGGATATTTCTCCAAAAAATCATTTTCTGTTAATACTTCTTGAATAAAGATATATTTTGTGATATTTCCCGCCCAAAAAGGACTTAAATCTTTTGCTTTTATGACATTTACCGTTGCTCTTTCTTCCGCCTCATTCAAAATATCGCCATTTACTTGAAAGGCTTTGTCCAAACCGCTTACCAACCCATTACCAATGTCGCAAAACTCAGCGATTGTATGATACAACTCTTTACCTTCCTCAAACAAATCTAATAAAGGATTTTGACGTTTTTTCAAGCAGTTTTTCTCCAAAATTTGCAACTCCTTTCTCACTTCATCTGATTGCAAAAGCCACCTTTCATTGAGCTTAAATGGCGAAATCTCCAAATATTGTGCATCTTTTAGTGGCATCATCTGTTTCAATTTAGCTAATGTCTCACTTGTCAATTTTTGATTTGCTGAAAACTTGGCTACTTTTATGTTTGTCGCTACTTTTTTCGTTTTTACAAATTTGAAAATAATCAGTGAAACACTTACTTTATCGAAAATCGGCGTTTCATTGAAATGATAAATATCTTCAAAATGTCCTACTGAAACCATATAATTGCGAAGCGAAAGCGAATGAGTGGTAGTCATCCAATATTCGGGGCAAATAAAAATGAGTTGCCCATTTTCTTTCAACAATTCGATTGATTTGAGTATAAAAATGTATAAATAATCACAAAGTGAGTTAAAATACTTATTCCAAAGTGCACTTTGCAATAGTTCTTGTTTGAGCGATTCTTCTAGGTTTTTCCAACGAATATAAGGTGGATTGCCAATAACTAAGTCAAAAGTATCCTCAATTTTTGCAGAAATAAAACTTTCATATTGAACATTTTTAAAACCTTGCGCTAATTCCTTATCTATTTCATAAGCAATTATATTGTTAAATCCTTTTTTTTGCAAGCATCTTAAAAATATACCTTCCCCACAAGACGGCTCTAAAATTTTTGAATGAATAGAAATATCCGCCAATTCAATCATAAAATCTGCCACCCTCTCTGGGGTAAAATACTGCCCAAATTTATTTTTCAACTTAGTTTCTGCTGTTGTTACCATTTATCTTAGATGCCTTATATGGTTGCAAAAACAGCTTACTTCTTCGTTGAATCAGAAATGGCTGTTGCGCTAGTCGCATTATCCAAAATCTCTATTCTCGTTTGGTCTTCCAAATTGACTTGACCTGTGGTAATGAGTTGCTCACCTACGGTCAAACCTTCTTTTACCTCTATCAACTCACCTGACGACATACCTATCGTAATCGGTCTCAAAAGGGCTTTTCCACTTTGTGCAACAAACACTTTTGGTTCTTTGATACTGCCTATAAGGGCATTTCTTGGGATAAACAAGCCTTCCAAGCCTTTCACGCTTTGCCCTACAAGACGACCATACATACCTGCTTTGATAGGATTTGCGGCTGAGTTTTGTACAGCAACTTCCATTTTGTAGTTGTGGGCGTTGTCAGATTTGACAGAGATAAGCGAAACCGTTCCTGCATAGATAACGCCATCATATACATCTGTTTTCAACTGCAAACCTTGTCCTTCCGAAAATTTCAGAATATCACCTTCTGGAATCATTACAATCAATTTCAATGCAGAAACATCTGTAACCGTTCCCATCGGAATTGGCGAAGGAGACGCTGGCGAAGCCATAGAACCTACTTCAAAGTTTTTGGCAGTCAAAACGCCCGAAATAGGCGCAACAATCGCTGTTTTTTCCAACTGTTCTTTAACGGTTTTAATTTGTGCTTCCACACTTTTCACCCCAAGATTTGCTTGCTCAATCGCCATTTTTGCTTGCTCTACTGCCATTTCCGCTTGATTTACGCCACCTTGTACTTGATTGATACCCGCTTCTGCTTGATTTACTGCAGCTTGCGCTTGTGTAACACCTGCTTTTGCATTTTGCACCATCACATCAGTTGTTGCATTTTCTTTGGCAAGGTTTTCAAAACGAGCCAAATCTTTGTTTGCTTTATCCAACAAGGTA
>JAAFHL010000407.1 GCA_013298365.1 Bacteroidota bacterium
CAATATCTGCGTTTTCCCCACACCTGATGCCCCTACTAACAAAGTCAAATCATTGAAATGAATTGGCTCTATTTGTAAGTGTGTATCTTTGTTTGTAAAACTAAATGAATGTATTTTCATGTAAAATGTTGAAAACTTAATAATTTAAATTAAAGTTACTATTTTATCTGCTCTCCTGTTTTGCCAAACCTTCTCTCTCGCTTTTGAAAGTCCAAAATAGCTGCTACCAAATCTTCTCTACGGAAATCGGGCCACAACTTGGGTGTGATATACAACTCTGTATAAGCAATTTCCCACAAAAGAAAGTTACTTATCCTTTGCTCGCCCGAAGTGCGAATGAGCAACTCAGGGTCGGGAATATTGTGTGTACTCAAAGCCGACTTTATGGTTTTATCATCAATATTTTCAGGCAAAAGTTCGCCTTTTTGTACTTGCTCTGCAATTTTTCTAACAGCCAACGTAATATCGTTCCTCGAACCATAGCTTAATGCCAAGGTAAGCACCATGCCCGTATTTTTTTCTGTAGCCTTCATACAACTTGTCAAAGTGTTGAGACAATTAGCGGGCAAAGCTTCTAAACTGCCAATCGCATTGAGGCGAATATTATTTTTCTGCAAAGTAGGCGTTTCTCCATGAATCGTATCCACCAACAAAGTCATCAAAGCCTCCACTTCTGCTTTTGGGCGGTTCCAGTTTTCCGTAGAAAAAGCATACAAAGTAAGGAAATCTACCCCCAACTCCGCCGCACTCTCTGTCGTTTCTCGAACTGCCTTAATTGCAGACCTATGCCCAAAAATGCGAATCCCCCCTTGTCCTTTCGCCCAGCGACCATTGCCGTCCATAATCACAGCGATGTGATGAGGCAATTTACTGCGGTCAATTTGGCTCAAAATGTCCATATCACTCTTTTTTCTGATAATACAGATGAAATAAAACTGCAAAGCGTTGCAATGCAGCCCGCAAAAATAATATATTTTGAGGGAATTATCGAATAAATATGAATTTATTGTTTAGAAGAGCTAAAGACCTACGCACATATACGCTTTGCGTGAGTAGCTTAGCTCATAGAAATTCACTTTTTTGTCCCTTATAGAAAGAGACGAATCACTAAAAAAAACATCTTTTACGCCAAAATCAAAAAGATAATATCGCCCATTGTTCCTTTTTTATTACCTTTGTGTTCAAAAATGGCAACAATAATAGCTAAAAATCTCATCATAACCGCATAATGGCTTATACCTACGTCCGAGAAGAAGAACTGAAAAATAAAGTAGCACAGGAATATTTTGCTGCCTTTGATTGCACAAAAATCATTAGCAATGTAGATTTTTGTGTGGCGGTGTCTGTACAGCAAATTTCCTTATTTGAGCAGCCTTCTTTGTTGTGGGCGGAGGCAAAAAAGGGTGAATCTGACATTTATAAGTCTATTGTGCAGTTGATTTTGACAATCGGTAAGGCTCGTACATTTGACACCTATTTGCCGCCGAGCTTTTTGGGGGCTTTTGATGCCGAAAAAATCGCTTTTATTCCTTACAGCGAAATTCATGATGTTTTTTACCAAAATGATTTCAATTGGAATGTTACCCCTTCTAACCATACAACAAAGGAGTTTTTGCAGGTATTGGAGAAGGTAAAAACGACCATTGACGAACATGCTTTGTTGTTTTATTTTGGTACAGATGATGTTGAAATTGAGGCATTTATAAAACAAAACTTTGTGGCAGGAAATACAGAAGCCTCCAAAATAAAAATAGATAAAAATAATTTTATGATTATCTATAATAAATGGCTGACTGCTGTAAAACCCAGTATTATGGTAAATTGGGAAGTCGCACAGAAAAACGGCATTATTGATGGCGATTTTTACCTTGCAGATTTGCTTTCTGCTGAAAATGAAACCTTAAAAGACAGTTTATATGTTTTGTTGAAAAAAGATGTATATGAATTGGATAGGACTTTAAATGATATGGGCATGTTCCATGTTCAAAGAACGACTTTTAGAGATAAACAAAAAGCGCATACACAATTTTGGAACAGATATGAGCGTCCACCCAAAGAAGAATATTGGGATTATATCGTCAATCGCAGGGATTTGCTTGTGCCGCAAGATGTGCGTGAACGAAAAGGGAGTTTTTTTACGCCGCAAATCTGGGTAGAACTTTCGCAAAAGTACTTGGCAGATGTCTTGGGCGAACATTGGCAGGACGAATATTATATTTGGGATTGTGCCGCAGGAACGGGTAATTTGTTGGCAGGACTTACCAATAAATATCATATTTTTGCTTCTACGCTTGACAGGCAAGACGTGGACGTGATGAAAGATAGAATTGCAAATGGCGCAAATCTCTTGGAAAAACATGTGTTTCAATTTGATTTTTTGAATGATGATTTTTCAAAATTGCCCAAAGCTTTGCAAGACATTATTAATGATGTAGAAAAAAGGAAAAAATTAGTGGTGTATATTAATCCGCCGTATGCGGAGGTTTCGAGTAAAGCGATTAAAGGAAAAGTGGGCGTAAACCAAACAAATATTCATAAAAAATATGGTCATGTATTGGGAACGGCTGGACGTGAATTATATGCGCAGTTTTTGATTAGAATTTATGCGGAAATACCTAATTGTGTTCTTGCAGAATTTTCAACTTTGAAAATACTTCAAGGTTCTGCTTTTGAAAAATTCAGAAATTTCTTTTGTGCAAAATTAGCAAAATGTTTTGTAGTGCCTGCAAGAACATTTGATAATGTGAATGGCTATTTTCCGATAGGTTTTAAAATTTGGAATACTGCAATCAAAGACACATTTGACAAAATAGAAGCAGATATTATGAACGAAAAAGGACAGTTTAACGGACAAAAAACCTTTTATGCCTATAATAAAGCGGACTATATAAATAAATGGATTTCTGCCTATAAGACCATTGATAATCATACTATTGGCTATATGGACGGCATAAATGGTAATGATTTTCAGCATAATAGTATCGTTTATATCCTTAACAGAAAAGAACAACTACCTAATCCAAGAGGTATTTGGATTACAAAAGAAAACCTAATTGTCGTTTCTATTTATCACGCTGTTCGCCGCTGTATAACAAACACTTGGCTTAACAATCAAGACCAATTTCTTTATCCCAATGAAAATTGGGATAAAGATACAGCATTTCAAAATGATTGTTTAGTTTATACCTTATTTCATGGACAAAATAGAATTAGCAGCAATGAGGGCACAAATCACTGGATTCCCTTCACAGAATACGAAGTAAACGCACAAGAAAAATTTGCAAGCAATTTTATGGCGGATTTTATCAAGGGTAAACTCAAACCTCAAAAAGTAGAGGAGGCTTTGTTTAAATCTTCTGTCTCAGAAGAAGTGCGTACAACACCTTTGGTGTTTTCTATGGAGGCAAAAGCCGTTTTTGAAGCAGGAAAAGCCTTATGGCGATATTATCATGCTCAAAAAGACGTGAATGTAAACGCTTCTTTGTATGAAATTCGGGAATATTTTCAGGGCAGAAGCGAAAAAGGTAAGATGAATAATAAAAGTGAGGACGATAGATATACAAAATTAGTAGCAGATTTGCGAGAGAAATTGGGGCTGCTTGCTACGAAAATAGAGCCGAAAGTATATGAATATGGCTTTTTGAAAGGTTAATGTTAAAAATATTCCTATTTTTGCAAAATAGAATTTCATTGCAACAACATGTATTACAAAAATATCCAAGAGGGAGAAATTAAAAATAAAAGTTACAACTCAGCCCAATTTTGTAAAAAGAGAAAAAAAGATTAATATTGCATCGTGTTAGAACAATTGTCCACATACGAAGAATTATTAAAAGAAAACGAGAAGCTGAAATCGAAAAATTCAGACTTGAATGTAGTTGTATTGGATTTATTGTTACGCGTTCAAGCATTAGAGAAATAGTTAGGGAAAAATAGCGAGAATAGTAGCAAACCACCAAGTACTGACGGATTTAAGAAAAAGATTCAGCATAATCAGGAGAAGACTGGGGAAAAACAGGGGGCAAGTGGGTCATAAAGGTCGGACGTTCATGTATGCCTTCATCAATCAAGTCCATCAAGGACTACATTGCCCTGTTTGCCTCGAAAACACCTATCAAAATATCCTCAAACAAGGACTTAGCGACAATCCACAGCCTATCAGAATCCATGCAAAATGCAAAATAAAAAAACAGATTCGCTATTACTCTTAGAATGTTTTCGAGACAAAAAACAGAGATTTTCCGCTTTTTCCACCAAAAAGATGCCCCTTTTGACAATAATCAAGCCGAAAGAGACATCCGAATGTTCAAACTCAAACAGAAAATATCTGGCTGTTTTAGAACCAAAAAGGGCGCAAAAATCTTTTGCAGAGTCCGTTCATATATTTCTACCCTCAAAAAACAAGGCAAAAATGTCTGTGAAAATCTATGCTCCATTTTCAGAAATCCCACTCTCAAAGTAAGCATACCCTGAGTAGTAACTACTATTTTTAGTTAAGGAGTTTGTTTTTTTAACGAAAAGTAGTTGTGAGAACGCTTCTTTACGCATTTGTTTTTAGCAGAAATTGCTACATTTCAAACACAACAGACACATTTTCATATCCCGTTTCTGTCCATTTTTGCACGTTTATTTCTGTTATTTTCTTGTCTCTTGTGAGAAAATTGACCCCTATCAAATATAAATTCTTTTCTGCCAAGCGAAAACGTTGGTCATAGCCTTGTGTTTTGATTT
>JAAFHL010000408.1 GCA_013298365.1 Bacteroidota bacterium
AGTTATTTTTACTCGTTCCTAAACTAAAACCACCATGAAGTTAAAAATTTTTTGTTTGATTTGTTTTTATTTGCCTTTGGGGGTTTATGCCCAAAACTCCCTCCCTCCTACTGGCATGGTCTGGGTAGCGGGAGGCAAGACCTCTGTAGGCTTTGAAAAAGGCGCGAATGACGAAAAACCCGTTTTTGAAACCCATCTTGCTGGGTTTTGGATTGATACAAATCCTATCACTGTAAGCGATTTCAAAAAATTTGTGCGCTTCACGCAATATGTAACTTCTGCCGAAAAAAAAGGTTTTGGTATTTGTTATGATAGTACGTACAAAAAATTAAAAAACATAAAAGGCGCGAATTGGCGTTATCCTGAAGGGAAATCTAAAGGCGAAGCTACTTTAGGAAGCCCTGTAAGGCAGATAAGTTGGCAAGATGCTCAAGCCTACGCAAATTGGGTAGGCAAGCGATTACCTTCTGAATTGGAGTGGGAGTGCGCTATGCAAAATCAAACAAATCTGCAACTTGCCTACGTACAGCAAGACCTTTGGCAATGGTGCGAAAACTGGTATTTTTCTTACCAAGAAACGGGCTATTATTCAAACAAAATGAACAGAAGTAAGTCTTTGCGGGCAGGCAAGCATGGTACAGAAGCGCGTGCCTCTCTACGTCATTCTGCACTTCCTGATGAGGCTACTTTCTACATGGGATTTAGGTGTGCTAAGGATAAATGATGGAGTTGAAATTGAGTGGTTCTTCGAAAGTTATTGCGGAAGCCTACTAAAGAATGAGCCACGCTGTAAGCGTCCATTACCACTTTAGCAACGTGCAAAGTCGTAACAGGGGATTCTTTCAGAATTACTACCTTATAAGTTTTATAAAGTCCGTAATAATTTTCGAAGAACCAATTGAGTTTAAGCTAAGCCTTGTAGGTTGGATAATTCCTTGACAAGGCTGTATGAAAATCAGAAAATTTATGATAACTTTGTAGAAAAATATCTAAAATGCTTTTTAAAAACTATCAATACTTTGCTTACGAATTTCCAGAACCGCAATATTTAGGCGCAAAATATACTTTACTAAAATGGTTAATAAAGTATATTCCCCCCAATATACATACTACCATTGACGCATTTGCGGGGTCACAATCTGTGGCATATTTACTCAAACAACTTGGATTTCAAGTATTTACCAATGATTTTTTACAATTTAATCATCAAATTGGAAAGTCTTTGATTGAAAACAAAAAACATTTTTTAGACAAACAAGATTTAGAAATATTGTTTCAAAATAGTCCACAAAAAAATAGCTTCACACTCATTGAAAGTTTATATACAGATTTGTTTTTTGAAAAAGAACAAGCCATATTCTTAGATAATTGCAGAGCGAACATTCAATTTTTAGAAAATGATTACAAAAAATCTTTTGCTATTGCGTTGATAAACAGAAGTTTGCAAAGAAAAATTACCATGGGGCATTTTGGACATACGCAGGCTTTGGTGTATGCAGGAGATAAAGAAAGAGTAAAACGAAATCCAAATTTGGCTCGACCTATTCAAGATATTTTTATGGATTTATTGCCTCGATATAATAAAGCTATTTTTGATAATGGGCAAGAAAATAAAAGTTTTTCAGAAAATATTTTAGATTTATTACCTAAAATTTTAAAAGAACAGTCAATAGATTTAATTTATCTTGACCCGCCTTATTGTGATAGCCATGCAGACTATCAAAGTTTTTATCATTTGGCTGAAACTTATACTGAGTATTGGCAAGACAAACAATTTATAAATGGCATTAAAAGGTACGAACCGCAAAAATTTAGTGGATTTGACAAGAAAAAAGATGTAATTCAATCTTTTCACACACTTTTTGAAATATCGCAAGAAATTCCTAATTGGTTGATGAGTTATAATGATAGAAGTTTTCCAACAGTACAAGATTTGACAGATATTATCAAGCAATATAAAAAAGTAGAAGTTGTAACAAAAACTTATCAAAATGGTAGAGGTGGAAAAGGAAGTGTAGCAGGAAGTCAAGAAGTATTGTTTATTTGTAATCCCAAATCAGTTTTCAATATCTCATTTCAAATGAAAAACGAAAAAGAGTCTTTTAATCATTGGAAAAATTTGTACGAAACAGACCATTTAGAAGATTTTAATTTTAATCTTTATGCACTGCTTTGGCTCAAAATAAAATCAATTACAAGAAAAGAAATCTTAGATAATTTTCTAAATTCAAATAATTTTTCTTTGAAAGAAAAAGGTTTAAATCAACAATTTGAGGAATTATATGGTGTACTTTCAGATAATTTGGAGCAGAATCATCAAAAACTCAATGATTTTATTCGCACTGAAAATCAATCACAAGAAACAATTTTAGATACCGAAAAATTAGTTTCTGAACTTTATAAACTACGTCATTTTGACTGGGGCGGAGATTATAAAAATCAATTAGATAAGTTCTTAGTAGATAGATATGTGAAAGTTTATCAAAACTATGATGTTTTGCTATCAAAATTTGATGCTGAGATTAATCGAGCAGTACAAGGGTATGTGTTTTGCAGTTGGTATAATCATTGGAGTAGTATTTTGATTGAACATATTTTTAAATCTCATTCAGCAGTTTTGCCAACAGTTGGGCAAATTAAGAAAGTAGATTTTTTTGTAAATGAAGTACCTTTTGATTTGAAAGTAACTTATTTACCTGCTAATTTTATTGAAAAACAACGAAAATTAAAAGGCTTAAAACCTGAATTAACAGAACTCAAACAAAAAGCAAAACAAGCACAATTATCTTTTACCAATCATCATAAAGCAGACGATACTTATTATGAAATTGTAGAAAAAATGAAAGATAGGAATGATGTTTTTTGTAAAGAAACCTTGCAAAATATCAAGCAAATTCGTTTAGATATTTTGAAAGACGTTCAGAAAAACCCTAAAGTTTTGATACAAAATTTATATGAGGAGCAAGGTGAATTACGTTTTGATGCATCCAACAGACTTTTTTTGGTTTTAGTAGATACTGAAGACTTTGATAATTCTTGGAAATTAAAAAGAAATATGGAGTTATTGCGTCCCAATATTGAAACCTATTTAAATAACTTTGGTAGTAAAAATATAGCTGATTTGAAAATCACTTTTGACTATAAAAATAAGGGGCAATTTACAGCATTAAGTGATATAATTTTTGTAACAAAATAACCTCTACAATCAAACGCTTATGAAAAACACTTTTTTGCAAGAAGGTTACAACCAAAATGAATATGAAACCGCTATTCTTGCCTACCTAACTTCTCAAAATAAGGGCGTTACATTGGCTGATGTAGTAGTGCATACAGCCCTGAAAATGGAATGGACTGAATATACCTTGCGCCAAATGCTGGGAAAATATGCGGCTCATTTAGAAATCAATGAAAAACAAGAAATTGTCTATCTTTTTGACCTTACGCCTAAGCCTGTGCCTATCGGAAAGTACATTTTGCAAGGCATTGGGTGGATATTTTGGTCTGTATGGTGGGTTTTTACGATTGCGTTCAAAGCCTTGACTGTAGGTATGTTGCTTACATACGGCGTATTTTATGCTCTTGTGGCAGTACTTATTTTGGAGGCTATTACCCAAAGCGGAGAAATTTTTTGGGAAGTTATCAAAGGTTTTTGGTATGGTGCGGGCGAACTTATCAACCTGCTGACAGGCAAAAGCAAAGGAACTCCAGAAGACAAACACGTATTGACGGATATTTTCTCTTATATTTTTGGTGCTACCGCAACTAAAAAAGACTCTTTGGCTACTGAAAAATTGATTCTTCAGCAGATACGCGCCCAAGATGGCAAACTTATGCCTTCAGATATAGTCAGGCTTACAGGTTGGAATCTGATAGACGCACAGACACAAGCGGCTTATCTACTTGCGAACTATCAAGGCGAGCCTATAGTAACGGAGGCAGGCAAGATAGTTTATCATTTTCCTGACCTTGTGAAAGACCAAGAAACCCCTACCTTGCCTACCCCTATCTGGGAACAAACGCCTGATATACCCAAGATGAACAATCTGAGCAAAGATACGCATGACATAGTTACATGGCTCAACGTTTTTAATATAGTCATGTCTGTGATTATTTTGCCTCTTGCAGTTATGTTTGCTTTTCCTGAACTTAAGGGAAACTTACCTGATTGGGTTATTACTTGGTTGATACTTGTACCTTTTGTTTTTTCTTTTTTGTTTTTGCTTATTCCGATTTGTAGGTATCCTTTTTTCAGCATCAGAAAAGCAAAAGCACTAAAAGCCTGCTACCGCATTTCGGTTTTAGAACAAATATTCAAACGCTTGCCTGAGCCTATAGTTCTTGCAAAAGATATGTCAGACATAGCCGAAAATGCCGAAGTAGAAGAAAAAATTGCAACCAAAATGATAGAAAAATTGCATATAGAGATGCGTGCTGAAGCTACCGCAAGCGCGGAAGGAATCGTGTATGATTTCAGAGAATTGGCTTAAATACTACTTCAATCTTCATATTTCAACTTAAACGCACTCAAATCTGGCTGATGGGTGCGTTTGCGTTTTTGTTCGTATTTGCTTATGATAGTGGCGAGGTTTTGCATGAATGGTTTGGCGACTGTTTCGTATTCATACTTGTCGTCATTGAGCGTTTCGTCTTCATTGGCATATATCACTACAGAGAGCATAAATTCTGTATTTGCTTCAAAATCAACGACATACGCATTGTCTA
>JAAFHL010000409.1 GCA_013298365.1 Bacteroidota bacterium
CGTATATTTGTATGATATTTTTATGCTTCCACTTTGTAAACGTTTTGGACGTATGCACGGCGCAACTCTCAAAAGTAATAGCACGTAGCACTACAAATTATTATAAGCCTCTTGTACAACTACAAGAGGTTGTTTTTTATCTTATTTCTTTCTACACAAAATGATAAAATATTAAAAGAAATTATGCTACTTAGAAATAGGTATAGAATAAGTTCCTAATATATTTTTTGTTTGTAGGGGTTTACTGCGTAAACCCTTAAATAATAGGGATTTATGAAGTAAACCCCTACGAAAAATAGGATATTATTCCTTATCAATAAAAAAAGATTAGATAAATCTAATTTTGACTATATCAAAATCGAAGATGAACACATAATATTCTCACATTCATGTTTTACAATTATTTTATGAAAACATCATTCTCTTTTCTCTTATTAAGCATCTGCTGTTTGGTCGCAAATGCGCAATTTGTGTTTACAAATGTGGACAATAATGCCACGTTTAATTTAGAGCCAGGACAGAAGCAAGATGTTTCTTTTCAATTGACGCAAAACGGCGGCACTGCTTATCAATGGAAACTCGTTAAACATAATGAAGAAGTGTGCAAATTTGTGAAGGAAGAAACCGTATCTGTGGAGCAAAAAGGAGACGTGCCGATGGTGGGTACGCCATTGATTCGCTCTTTTCATTTTCAATCTACGGGTAAAGCAGGTGCATGTCCTGTCAAAATACAATTGGTTTCTGGGGCTGGCGATGTAGCGCAAGAGTTTAGCTTTATGATAAAATCACCTTACACAGGCAAAAAAATGAAGCGTAAATAATTGTTTTATACACGAATATTCAATTTTTTGCACATTCTCAAAACGATTGAAATATAAAAACGTACAATGATTATATTCTGTGTAAATCTATACATTTTATCTGCGAAAACATATCTGAAAACGAAACAACTAACACAATACAATGAAAAAGTTTATTATTTTTACATTTTTTATCGGCACATTCATCACTGCAATATTTGCCCAAAAAATAGGTTATGTCAATAGCAAAGATGTGATGTCTAAGATGAATGAGTACAATATTGCCCAAAAAGAAATCAATAGCGTTTCTGAAAAATGGCAACAAGAATTAGAAAAACAATATAAGCTAATTGAGGAGAAATATCGTGATTATCAAGCAAATGAGGTAATTATGCCCGAAGATGTGCGTAAGGAAAGACAAGAAGAAATCTTCAAATTGGAGCGTGAAGCCAAGGAATATCGTGAGAAAAAATTTGGCTATAATGGCGAACTATTCCAACTTCAAGACACAAAAGTGAAGCCTGTGCAAGAAAAAGTGATGAAAGCAGTAGCTTCTATTGCAGAGAAAAAAAGAGTAGATTTTGTGTTTGACAAAGCCGCAGGTGATGTAAATTGGCTTTATACAAATGCAATCTTTGACTTAACCGAAGATGTTAAAAAGGAATTGGGCGTAGATGCAGGCCCAGATGCAAAATAAATAGTATTCTTGTATCTTTTATCAAATACTTGCATTGAGCTTGTCAAAATATAAACTATCTTTGCAGCGTTTTAAAAGAAACATATAAGGTCTATCTTGCCTTGTATGTTTTTTTGCAAAAAAATTTATCATTCTTAATTTTTATTTATAATGTTGAACATTAAATCATGGGTTAGCGTATTAGTTTTGGGCTTTGCGCTGTTATCAACCACAGTTTCTTTTGCCCAAGCACCTAAAATTGGACATTGCAATCTCGAAATTTTGCTACGTATGATGCCTGAAACACGTTCTATGGAGCAAGAATTAGACACTTATCGCCAAAAATATGCAGAACGTCTTGCCAACAAAGAAAAAGTAATGCAAGACAAGTATGTGGAATTTCAAGAATTGGTAAGTAAAAACCCTCCTGCAATTACCGAAACAGAAGCAAAAGCACGTGAAGAAGAATTGATTAAAATGCAGGGAGAATTGAAATCTGATTCTGAAAAATATGAAAGAGAATTGGGAGACCGCCAAGAAAAACTTTTGAATCCTATCATTGAAAAAATGAAAAAAGCGATTGACGAAGTAGCGATTGGAGACGGGTTCTTATATATCCTTAACGCAGTAGATGCTTCAGGAACTTCTATCGTTCTTTATGGTCCAAAAGAGAATGATGTAACTGAAAAAGTAGCTAAAAAGTTGAATATCACGCTTCCTACTGCGGCAACGGCTACACCTGCAGGTACACCTGCTGCTACAACACCTGCAACGCCTATAAAAAACTAATCTAAAAACAGATAGTATCAAACACATAAGGTTTTTCCTTATGTGTTTTTTTATGCTTTAACTTAATCTAATAAACCATACCCAAATCCAGCGATATTCACTTCTGAAACAATAATTATCAAAGCGGAATGATGATATAATTCTGGTTTAACTTTTTGAATATCAATACTTCTAATAAGGTCTTTTCCTTTCCAAACCTCATGCCCATAATTCCAAAACTCCCATTTATCTTCAAATAGCGCATTAGCAATGTCTTGATACATAAACATCCAAAAAAAACTATCACTTAGAAAAATAGGGGAGATTTTGGTTTGAGTCTTATCATCAATATATTCAAATTCAGGATAAGGGATAGAATCGAAGGGCAAAGGCGCAATAAGATTTAAGCCTAAGCCGATGTCATAATCAGAGGAGGCAGTCAAAATGTTAGGTTTTTTTTCGTATTTTACTTTGTAATGAATTTTAGGCGTATAAAGCCCCATTTTATTCAAAATAACGGTAAGGCTATCTGCCATTAATGCAACACCATATTTCGACCAGTGAATGCCGTACTGAGCTGCTAAAGGATAGGGAGAAGTAGGTTTTAATTTCAGAAACCAAGCAGAAACATCTATATTTGGAATGTTATATTTTTTGAGGCTGTTAAGACATATATTGTAATTAGACGAGTCCGCAGCGGGTATTTTTAAGGAATCGGGCAAGTATTCGGGATATAAACGAGCTTTATTTGGGGCTAAAATAACCAAAACTGGGATATTTTGTTTTGCCAATGAGTCCCTTAATTTGCTAAGATTCGCCATTTTTCGATTCATTTCCACCGAACCCATAAATCCTCTCCCTGCCAAAGCATCTATATAACCTTTTTCATAAAGAAACCAATTTTTGCCTACAATCACCGATTTTGCATGTACTTTTCCAAATAAACTAAAATCTATTTGATTGTTAATGCGCACAAAATCGGAATGAAAGCCCACATGATCATTCCAATAAGCATTTTTCTTCTTTTGATAGCATCCGTCCCACCAATTTTGCCAAGTCAAAGTTGTATCTTTTGCGGGGGAAAAAGCCCCTTTTACAGGATTTGATTTTATAATGGGAAAAAGGCTTTGTATCAATACAAAAGACCATAACAATAATACGAAAAATCCTAATATCTGAAGTTTTTTTTGCATAGCCTAAAATCTAAAATAAATAAAAGGATTAAATGCTGAACCAATTATTTTGGAGGCACATAATACTAAGAGTATCAAAGAGATAAATGAAAATATATAATGTTTTTTCGGAGAAAAAGTAGCATAATAAAAGCTATTTTGCATCTTTTCTCCCATTGGAAAAGCGGCTAAAAAACTAAAAACACCCGCAAGCCCCAAGTAAAAAAGCATCATAAAATCTATCGGCGGTGTATAAGTTGAATTGGCATTGCCTACAAACATAATATGAAGAAAATGGGATGCTTTGTCAAAATCTTCTATATTGAAAAATACCCAACCTATCAAAACAACGATAAAACAATACAATATTGCCCCAAAAGAAGGCAGTTTTTGTAGCCATTTGCCCAAAAAAGCTCTTTCTATGACCAAGAAAAAGCCATGATACGCTCCCCAAAAGATAAATGTCCAAGCAGCTCCATGCCAAAAACCAGAAACTAAAAATACTATCCATAAATTAACATATGGATTTCCACTTTTATTTCCGCCAAGGGGAATATACAAGTAATTGCGCATCCAATTTCCTAAGCTAATGTGCCATCTACGCCAAAATTCCGTAATACTTTTGGCGGTATAAGGGCTATTAAAGTTTTCGGGAAAATGAAAACCCATCATCATACCAATGCCAATCGCCATATCGGAATAGCCCGAAAAATCAAAATAGATTTGAAATGTATAGGCTAATGCACCAATCCATGCCCCTAATTGCCCTGTTGTTTCGGGCGAATGACTATAAATATCTACACAATACGCTCCCATAACATTGGCAATAAGCACTTTTTTAGCCATACCTATCATAAATCGGTAAAAACCTCGCAAACGCAAATCGGGCGTTTCAAGCCTATTATGTATTTGGTCAGAAATTTCGTGATAGCGAATAATGGGACCAGCAATGAGCTTTGGAAATAGCATAATGTATAGCTGATAATCCCAAAAATTGGAAAGGGGCTTATGCACTTTTCGATATACATCTACTAAATAGGTTACACTTTCAAAGGTATAGAAAGAAATTCCGATTGGCAAAGCTAATTTAAGCCATTCAATTTTGCCTATTCCTGCTACAATAAGGACAGAATTGAGGTTATCTACAAAGAAATTACAATATTTAAAATAAAATAGCAAACCTAAATTTAGGCTAAGAGACAATATAAGCCAAATTTTTCGGGTAGTAGGTTCGGAAGATTTGTCCATATTTTTCACAAAATGGAAATCCAAGAAAGTAGTTCCTAAAATAACAAATATA
>JAAFHL010000041.1 GCA_013298365.1 Bacteroidota bacterium
GTTCTGTTTTCTTGCTGCCATTTATGTCCCGACAAACGACTCATTTTCACCTATTTCACAACATGTCTGCCATTTTTGTTTTCCTTATCCCGTTAGGGATAAAATATCGGTAGAAAATAATAATTCGCCCCAAATTCGCCCAAATTTTTCGTGCTTGCACGAAAAAACATATAAAATCGGACGTTATATTTACATTTTTACCGATATTTAGTGCCTACGGCACTGAAAAAAATTGACGATTATAATTGGCAGACATGTTGATTTTAGCTATATTTTCAAAGTATCTTCTAATATTTTCTTAAATTCGTTTTCGTTAGCATAGTGATAGAATGGCACGCCTGTAATAACATAATGGTCGGTATCAATTTTGAGGGTCTTTTCTTCCTCTCTGATTTGTTTCAAAAATACTTCTTTCCATTTGTCATTAGCAATAAGGTACGCTCCTTTTGGCTCAATAAAAACCTGATAGGTCAATTCTTTTCCCGTTTTTTGTTTGCAAAATAACACAAAATCTGGTTCAAATGCCCTACCCAATTTGTCTATGATTTTAAGTTCTCTTTCATTACGAATTAAGTAAATGTTGGTGAATTTTTCGGTAAGCCCTTCAAAACGTCTTTGAAACAATTCCACAAATTTTTTCTCCTCACTTGTTCCATAATTTGCGTTATAAACATACCAAGGTTCATTTGCCACCAGCATTTCTTGCCCATTTGCTCTTTCACTATCTTTGTAAACTTTAATTTCCTTGTCTTTGAAAACGTTATGAACATAGTCCTTGATATAGTCTGAACCTTCAAATTCTGTCAAGTTCGATTTTATTTCTGATTCTATGTTTTGTAGAAGTCCTTGAATAGCAAGTAAATAATCATTATTTGCGATATTGGCAAGGCTTGTTTTTGCCCCCCTAAACGTAATTTCCAAACCACCTAAATAGTCTTTGCTGTCAATGAAATGGGATAGCGAATCCAAATTGGGAAAATACCTGGCTAAACTATCAAAATAGAAAAATGGATTTTGTGCCAAAGCAAAACGAACAAGGTGTTTGGGAATAGCAGAAAATAGGAGGTCTTTATGAGCTATCTTTTCATTTGCTGTTTCTTCTGCGGCATGAAAAACGCCCGATATGCTGCCAATGCCCGAAGATAAAGTATGGGCATAGTTTCTTTTAGAAACGCCCAAATCGGCAAATGACTTTACATGATGATAGCTTTTTTCAACTTTTTTGTTAAATACCACCTTTCCCGTTTTATAAAAATCCGTTTCCTTAAAGGCTAATTTCAAGCTAAGTTGCTTTGTTTCCAATTTTTGTTCATCCTCATAAATCCCCGATTCTACAAGGGCTTTTTTCAATTCCGAAATATAGCGGCTGTCTTCTTGTGTATGATAATATAGCTCCTCTAATATTTTTAAGGCGTTTGCGGGGTCGTTATCATATTTTCTTGTGTACTTGTCTTGTCCTTTTTCTGTGGTAAAAGGAAAATACCTTGCCCCACGTCCAATTAATTGTGCTTCTGAAAGGGTGGTTGCGCCAACTTTTGCGTTTGAACCGCCTGTGTTTTGCCCTTCATATAATCGGACAATGTCAAATAAATTCAAAACGTCCCAGCCTTCATTTAACTTTTGAACCGCAAAAACCGCCCGAATCGGATTGTTTTCATCTTCCAAGGTATTCAAGAGTAACTGATTTTTTTCGGCTTCTTCATCATTGTTTGCACTGATGCAATTCTCGAAACGAAAATTCGCTTGTATCCTTCTCACAATTTCAGACGAAGAAAGTCCGATAGAATCAAAAAATTTGAACGCTTTTTCAACCACTGAAACGCTTGCCGTTGCTCGGATTTGCTCAATCCATTCCGCAGACATCTCATCAATCAGATGGTGAAATTTTACCTTGTTTTCTTCGGACTCCTTGATGGTTTTTTTTGCCTTAAACAAAATGACAGGCTTCAAATTGATATGGTGTGCAGTTGCCAATTCTTGACGATACAAGTTCAAAAGCAAGGCTTGTATGATGCGTTCCTGCTCGTTATACCAAGACCTGATAAGATTGATTTCTTTGGAATACTTGTCAATCCTAAATTGGGCAAGCCCATATTTAAAAATAACCTTGTCTTGATATTTTTTGAGAATCTCGGCATTGTCGTAGTCGAGGGTAGCCGTAAATTCTAACAGAAGATTGTCAAAATGCTGTGCCAGAATTTCTATGACTGTGCCTTCCCAACTGCCAAATAATGTTCCATTGTTTTTGGTCGCAGAACTTAAATGATGTGCTTCATCAGCGATTAGCACCGTTTTTTTGTCCTTAAAATCTGCGTAAGTAAGGCTGTTTTCTTTGGTATTGTTTAGGTCTAAATGTAGTTGCTGAATGGTGGTAAATTTGATGTTAATATGCTTATCATCAGCACTTTCAAAGGTATCTGTTTCTTTGATATACACCTCTTTTCCCTCCATTACAATTTTGTGGTTGAACAAATACTTTGAAGATTGCGGGTTCAAAAAGTTGTCCTTCGTTTTTTTGATGATGTTGTTTGAGTTTACAAAAAACAAAAAATTGCGATAGCCTTTTTCATATAAATGCAACATCAAACCTGCCATCACCAATGTTTTTCCGCTACCTGTTGCCATATTATACAACAAGTGAAAAGGCTTTTTGGGTTTGCCTTCAAAGGCTTCTGTATTGAACAATATGAAACGCTGAAACGCCTCTATTTGATAGGGGCGCAGTCCAAAACCTGGTTTAAGATTGTCGCTTATGTGGCTGGGAACAGGGATACGGGCAATTTCTCTTTTACCAAACTCCTGCACCAATGTTTCGTGTAAAAATGGCATTTGCTTATTTTCTTAGTTGATAAAAGTCCTGTGTTATTTGCTTTTCTGCGGCTGTAACCGCAAATTCTGTATCATTCATGGAGGAGAGATTTACATACAACTGGTTTTTGTCTAACAATGCTATCAAATGTTGCTTTTGTTCTGTCAAAGTCAAGGCTTTGAAGTCTGCTATATGCGCCTCTTGCTTTTGCAAATCCACATTATAATTAAGGAAAGATTGGGCTTTCATTTCTGCAAAAATGCCTAATAATGCCTCGCTACTTGCTGCTTTTTCTATTTGCTCCACAAAGTTTTCATTCCATTTTTTGAGTTCAAAATAAACAAATTCGCCGCCGCCTTGCCAGTTTACGGCTTTAGAGATGCCTGACTGTTCGCCATTTATTACATTTTTCAATCTTGCTTCGGGCAAATTGTGAATATAGTTCATTTGTTCTACTAAAATATACTGGCGATTCATTTTGTGCGAAACAGCACCTGCTGTACCACTTCCAGAGAAAAAATCCAATACTATATCCTTTTCATTTGTGGTTAATTGAAGGATTCTTTGAATAAATTTTTCGGGTTTTTTCCCTTTTTTCAAAGAAATTCCCCCCTCATTGTGCAAATCATTGGGCAAAACATCGTCCCATATATCTGTTATCATCTCCCCAAATACTTTTGTGCCATCTATTTCTAACAGTCTATCACTAAAAAATAAAATAGCTTGCCCTTTGTATAAATAGTAAGTAGATTTATCTTCTCTTGGTAAAAGATACACCTTATTACTATCACTTTTTGATTCCTTTTTCATTTTTAATACTGCACTACTCACAGCATTATCATCTAAAGCGGCAAAGCGAAAAATCCTTTCAGCATTGGCAAAATAAAATTCGTTTAGTTTTTGCTCATAGTCATCTTTAAAGAATTTTTTAAGTTGTGATTTTGAGATTCCTAATGACAAAGCCCAAGCGTCTAATACCGAAGAAAACTCCCAGTTTTCAGCAGCTTGCTCATAGTTTGTAATGAAACTATTGTATCGCTCATCTCGTTCTTTTTTTCTGTAAACTTTATTAGGTTTCCATAATGCAGGGTTTTTACAATAGATAACCAAATATTCGGACACATTCACTACGCCCGGATTAATAACTTTTGCTCCAGAAACAGAGCTTCTTTTTACGGTTATTACATTCTTTCTATGATTAAGCCCAAAAACCTCATCACATAACACCTGCAAATAAATAATCTCTTTTTGGTCTATTGAAATAGCAATTGTTCCATCTTCACTTAACATTTCTTTTGCTATATCCAACCTGTTTTTCATAAAAGTGAGCCAAGTAGAATGATTAAAATTATCATTGTATTTAAAACTATCATTTCCTGTATTATAGGGCGGGTCTATATAAATCAGCTTTACTTTGCCTGCAAAGGCTGTTTTTAGGGAATGAAGTGCTAATAGGTTGTTGCCTTTGATGATGAGATTGTCTGTAATTGTGCCGTTTTCGTTTCGCTTAAACGTGTCAAGGGGTTTTTCGCCTTCGACCGTATAGCGTGTTGCATTTGTCAAAACCTTAGCTTCTAAGAGTTGCGTAATTTCGTCTTGTGCAAGGGTTTCATTAAAAAATATTTCTTCCCGTTTGTCCTCTTCTCGACTTTGTCCCCCTTCTAATACACAATCTTTGAAGGGCCAGACTAAGGCAATTTCATTGCGTTGTTTCAAATATTTTCCGTCAATGTTTAAGCCTACTTTGTTTTTATAAGCGGTATAACTATCATTCAGATAGTTTTTTTGCTCCAAAAACTGCACAAATAAAGCCTGCTTAAACACACATACGAGTTCTGTCCCGCTTGCCGAAGGTGCTTTTACTTCCATAAAGAACTTTGCTTTTAGTTCTTCATTATCAAGCAACAAACCAATAAGCTCCTCATCATAGCTATGTGCTTTGTTTATTACCACCCATTTTTTGAGTTCTCCGTTATCGGTAACGTAGTTAGGTTCTTTTTTCAGTTGCTTTTCAAGTGTTTGGTATAGTTTCATGTTTGCTTATTAAGTTATTTGGGTGTAAAATAGGGTTTTTTATGTGTACTTTCCAAAAAAAAAGTGGATAAATCTTATTTTATGCTAAAAAATAGCTAAAAATATGCGCAAAATACTGTAAAATACCCTCATTATTAGGTTTTGGAATTTTCCAAAAGTTCTGAATACTAATAATGACCTGAAAAAAATAGATTTTCTAATTTTCTCAAAAAAAAGCATGAACAATACCGTATTCTCCTTAATTTTGCAGCGTAAATAAAAATCATGCTTCAAATACTAACAATACTATCGATTGCGCTTGCGCCTGTTATTTTGATATTTACCTATATCTATTTTCGGGACAAATATGAGCGTGAACCTTTAGGGCATCTGATTCTTTCCTTTATTTTGGGAGCTGCTGCGGCATATCCTGTGATATTGTTGGGCGATGTATTGGCAAAATTGCTTGGGACAAGTGATAATTCTGGCGTGATAGGCTTATTTTTTCATGTCTTGATTGTGATTGCTTTTACCGAAGAAGCTATGAAATATGTCGTTTTGCGCTTATATAATTACAACCTCAAAGAATTTGATGAGCCGTATGACGGAATTATGTACGCTGTTGCAGTAGGTTTTGCGGCATTGGAAAATAGCTTGTATGTATATAAATATGGTTATGAAACGGGCATTTTACGCATGTTTACTGCTGTACCCTCTCATGCTGCTTTTGCTACGGCAATGGGCTATTATGTAGGACTTGCCAAATTTGAGGCAAAATTCAAAAATGCTACTTGGTTGCATCTCAAAGGTTTAGGTTTAGCCATTATTTTTCATACCATTTATGACTATATTATTCTCAACAATTGGGAGGCAATAGGCGTTTCGCCAGCCATTCGTTTATTGGCATTTGTGGTGCTTTGGGGCGGGATTTATTATGGGAAAAAAGCCTTAGATTTTCATCAAGAAAAGTCACCGTTTAAGTAAACCATAAAAGGCATAAAAGGACATATAAGTGCGTTCTTATATGTCCTTTTATGCCTTTTATGGTGAATAATCTACCTCCCCACAAATTTATACCCCACGCCCTTCACTGTTTGAATATACTCATCGCCCAATTTCTCCCGAATTTTGCGGATATGCACATCTACCGTTCTATCTACCACATATACATCATTGCCCCACACGTGCGAAAGTACATCTTCTCTACGGCAGATTTTCCCTGCTTTTGACGCAAGATAATACAATAATTCAAATTCTTTTCGGGGAAAGTGCATTTTTTCTCCTGCCCTGCACACAAGATACTCATCTTTTTTGATTTCTATATCACTCACAACCAAAGTATTAGGATTGTCAGTTGAAGGAATTTCTGGCGTATTTCTGCGCAAAATTGCCTTAATACGACTCATCAAAATACGGGGTTTTATCGGTTTTGTAATATAATCATCTGCGCCTACCTCAAAACCTGCAAGCTCAGAGTATTCTTCGGTACGAGCCGTAAGAAATACAATAGAGGTATCTTTGAGTTGTGGCATTGCCCGCAAAAGCCGACAGGTTTCCACGCCGTCTTTATGGGGCATCATAATGTCTAACATGACCAAATCAGGGATTATTTTTTGTGCAATGCCTATTGCATCTGCGCCATTACTCGCACGGTGTACTTCATATCCTTCTTTTTCGAAGTTATACGCAAGGAGGTCTAAAATGTCTTCCTCGTCATCTACAATCAGTACTTTTAACATAATTATTTTTTGTATTTTGGTTTTGAAACTTAGAAAAGTCTCAAAAATAAAATGTGTATGCGTCTATTTTTCCCCTTTTTTGGGAATAATCATCAAGCTTTCCAATTTCCGTTCCAAGTCTTTGCCATACATATTTTTGGCAATAATCTTTCCTTCTTTATCTAATAAATAGTTGGACGGCAACGATTTAAGTAAATATGTTTCTACAATCGGGCTTTGCCAATACTGCACATCACTCGCATGTTTCCATGTCATTTTTTCCTCTCGAATGGTTTTGAGCCAAGCATTTTTATCTTGCTCAATGCCCACACTCACAATTTCTAAGCCTCGTGCATGAAAACGCTTATACAAATGTACGTAATATGGAATCTGTCTGCGACTTGGGATAAATTCGCTGCCCCAAAAATCTAACAAAACATATTGTCCAAGCAAACTGCTCAATTTTACAGTTTCGCCTTCGGGCGATGGTAGATTGATTTCGGGGGGAACAGAGCCTTTTGCAAACTGCTGTTTTTGCTTTTCAGTTTCCGTTATTTTGCCAAATTTCTGCGAATTTTCCCGATTAATGCCTTTTTCTTGGGGATATTGTTTGGCATAAAGTTGTGCATATTTCGGAAAAAATTGCGATTCTTGGTCGCTCAAACCTTGCATAATTCCACTCAAAATAAGCCGATACGTCCGACTTTCCTTTGCCGTTTTGTCCAAAAGATTGTCCAAAAATAAAATAGCAGAATCTTTACCAATAAAATTTTCTTGTGCCGCACACAAAGTACGGGTATAAGTTATCACATTTTCTCGCAAAGGAAACATATAATTCAATTCAGGCGACTTAAAATCAATCGCATAAAAATATTCATTGGCAAAATGTTTGAGCGCATTCGGGTATTTTTGCAGATTATTTTCCACTTCAAAAATGGGAAAAAGCGACATATCGGCTATTTTTGCCAAATAAGGGTCTGCTTTTTTGAGGGAATCCCTAAATTTTGCATGTTCATTTCGAATATATTGAAAAGCCTGATATAACTCTTCTTTCTGTCTTTTCGGGGTTTTTTCTCCTACATACAATCGTGCCTGCATTTGCATAATAGAATCGGTTCTACGATTCACTTTTGCAATTTGTAGCTTCAATTTTGCATAATTTTCATTTTGAGGCGAGTTGAGCAACTGTGTAGAACGTGAAAAATTTGTGCCTTTGCCCACCAATTTTATTTCTTCTTCGCCACCTAATATCAAGGGCGTGAGGTTATTGAGAGATGTTCCAATTAAATAAAAGCCTTTTTGTGGCACTTTGCCCGAAAAGCGAAACGTAGCCGAACTGCCCGACTTTATCAGAGGGGTAGATTTGATTTGATGATAGGCAAAGCCATCGGTTTCGTAGATATTAACGCTATCCGCCAAACAGTCTTCTAACTCGCCATGCAAAGCAAAAGCAGATTTTCCTGCTTCTATCTCCGAAGTTTCGCTACAAGCTGCAACAGCGAGCAAGGCGAAAAGTAGCATGAAATGATAACGCATAGTGAAATGAATATTGGTTCAATTTTCATGCAAAATAACGCAAATTTATGCGGCTTTCAAAGTATCAAATGCTTTTTTATGGCTTTTGCATAAAGATGTGGGATATTTCATTTAGGAACAGTTCAAAAATAAGTAGATAATCTCCACGCAAAGAAAAAAAGGAGTAAAGCCGCAAAGTATTGATTTTGTTTTCTTTGCCCCTTTGCCCGAATTTCAAGATAGATTATCCGTTTATTTATTTTTCATTTCTTAGCTGATTGAGGGAAAGAAAGGTTAAAGCGATTACTTTTTGTAGGCATTTTAGTCGTAAGATGATAGCCACAATAGCAATGGAGAAATCAAAGATTCGTAACTTTACAGGGGGCATTTTGGGTTTGAACGCCTTCGTTGGGAGAAAATAAGATATTAGCAATTATTTTTCTTTTTTCGCAAAAATTAACAGAAAAATGTTTATTTTTGCGATACAATCATTTAAAATACATTTCAACATGAGAAATATAAATATTAATGTAAAAAAACAAATGGACGGTGTTTTGTTTAATTTGGGCTTATCAACCAACCTTAATTAGAACACATCTTGATGGCAGAAAAATAAGCAAGGAGATAAATTGCTATATCTCCTTGCTCATTACTATCGAATCACGCCCCTTACCCCAAACCTATCCATTTGCAAGGTAGGCAAAGGAATCCGAAACATATTAATCATACTTAACACCGAATTAAGTGTTTTTGACTTAGTTTTGACATTCGATACATCTATATCAAGCGCCAAATAATATTGTCGATATTCTCTATCATTGATTACGGATTGTGGGTCGCAATTTGCGCCAGGCACTTCGCCATTCTGACAATACCTGCCTATCATGCCATTGCCACCATAGCCTACAGCGAGGTTGAGCCAACGAGGATAATAGTCTTTGAAATTCCCTTCGGGCAGAAAAGAATGAACCCGAAAACTCAACCAATTTACTTGCCCATTATAATCCTTCAAAATCCATTCGGGAATATTTGTTCCCAAGAGGTTTCCATATTTTGCCACAGAATCAGAACGGGTGTAAATCGAAGGAATATAGCTATATTTTCGCTGAACCCTGTACTCATTCCACAACAGTTGATTGGTCATTGCCAAGGAAACGCCCAAGGCATTTGCGCCAATGTCTGACCAAGACGCACCCCATTGTTTGCCAAACCCGTCAAACACTTCGATGCTACTCATTGCCAACATGCCTACGCCGCCGCCCAACAAAATCGCTTTTTTGCGGGGCATTCCTGTCCAACGATAGGCATCTATCATCCATTTTGTCGCACAATAGCCGCCAAACATATGCCCTGCCTTGTCTAATTGCTGCCACTCGTGTGAGTCGTCAAAGAAATGAAACTTATCCAAATCTTGTTGAGAATACCAAGCCCCTGCTAAATATGCCCCGACTCCTAGATAAACGCCACCTGTCAAGCCATGAATGATATATTGTTTTTTACGGTTGGGAAGGCTGTCTTTTATAAGGAAATGTTCGGTTTTATCATACATTTTTTGTGAAAAAGAAGGATTTCTTTGTGCATATATGGTTATTTCCATTAACAAAAAAATCATCAAAAATAAGCGTGTCATATTTGTTTTTTTGGTTTTTGCAGATAAACGCAGACATTGAACTGATAATATATCGGCAAAATTACACATTCCATGTTTAAATGCTGTATCTTTGCGGTAAAATCTGTGTTAATCTGCGGTTTAATTAGCGCAAATCAGCGAGAAAAAACATGAAACTAAACTTCAAATCTTACGGAAAAGGTCCTGTCATCGTCATTTTGCATGGTTTATTTGGTTCGCTTGACAATTGGCTAACCCACGCCCGCAACTTAGAAACGGATTACAGCGTTTATCTCATAGACCAACGCAATCATGGTCGCTCGCCCCATAGCGATGTGTTCGATTATCGGGCAATGGCAGAGGATTTGCATGAATTGATGGAAAATGAAGGCATTTTGTATGCGCATTTGCTTGGACATTCGATGGGGGGGAAAACAGTGATGGAATTTGCAGGTTTATATCCCGAAAAAGTAGATAAACTCATTGTGGCAGATATGGGCATAAGGAAATATCCCCCACATCATACCGATGTCTTAGATGCCTTGACAAGCATAGATTTGGCGGCAATTCCTTCACGCAAAGCCGCCGAAGATTTTTTGATGCAAAAACTTCATTATGACGTGGTTACCACACAATTTTTGCTCAAAGGCTTGGGCAGAGATGAACAAAATAACTTCAAATGGAAATTCAATTTTGCTAGTATTTTGAAAAACTATGAAAATATTTTAGCGGCTGTTTCGCCCGAAATATTTGAAAAACCTACTTTATTTCTCTCTGGCGGAAATTCGCATTATGTAGAAGTCGCTGACCATGAAGCCATTCGCAACCATTTTCCTTTGGTGGAATTTGAAGTGATGGAAGGCGTAGGACATTGGCTTCATGCGGAAAATCCTGCTTTGTTTTTGGAAAAAGTAAGACGTTTTTTGGCAGATTGACAAAGGTGCTTGTTTGTAATGTTTTGGGCGTTTATACTACTAATTTTTACATACTTAAAACGGAATATCTTTTCTTTTGCAATATTGCAAAGAGTTGCCTATTCTGTTAAGAATCCAGAAAACGATGCTATCAAATCCTTCTTTGCGGATTCTTACAGAATGGGATATTAATCGTGTTTAATGTGTAACAAAATAAACATTTCATGAAAAAAAATCAACTCATTATAGGGCTATCTTTTTTGCTTACGCAGTCTATTTCTGCCCAAAATAGCGAAATATGGGATTTGAAACGCTGCATAGAATATGCACAGCAAGAAAACCTGCAAGTAGCGCAATCACAATGGAATATTGCTCAAAATACTTTACAATATGAGCAATCGCAACGAGATTTATTGCCTACTGCAAATGGGGCATCTTCTTTGGGTTACAATTATGGTTTTTCGGTCAACCCTACGAATAATCAGGTAGTTACAGCAGGACTTACTACGGGTAATTTTAGCGCAAGTGGTGCTTTAAATTTATATGCGGGTGGCATGTTGCGCAATACAATTCGCCAAAATGAGGTAAATATTGAGACTTCGCAAGCAGATATGGCAAACATCAAAAATAATATTGCACTCAATGTAGCGCAGGCGTATTTGCAGGTCTTGGTTGCTTCAGAATTATTGGAAAATGCCAAAACCCAGATTTCTTCTACCAAAGAACAACTTGCCCGTCAAGACAAAATGATTGCAGCAGGCACAGTGGCAGAAATCACTCGCTATGTGTTGGAATCGCAGCAAGCGGTGGAGGAAACTGCGATTGTTTCGGCAGAAAATCAAATATTATCAGCAATGTTGGCATTGCGACAAAGCATGAATTTGGCGCATGATGCCAAGTTAGAAATAGCAAAACCCGATTTATTGAACTATATTCCCCAAATGACAAGTTATAATTTGGAGGAAATTTATCACATTGCAGAGGGTACGCAGCCTGTAATTAAGGCAGCAGACTTACGAATTCGAAGTTCTTTGATTGGCATAAACATAGCAGAAGGCGCAAGAAAACCTACACTTTCGGCTTTTGCCCAAATAAATACACGTCTTTCGAGTGCGGCTTTTCAAGCATCAGGTGAGAGTAGATTGGTTACACAAACCGTATTTTTTAATGGTAGCCCTGTGGAATTTGGGACAGAGCAACCTGTTTTTGAAAAAATGCCCTTTTGGGTGCAAATTCCCCGCAACTTTGGTTCTGGAGTAGGTTTAAGTTTGAATGTGCCGATTTATACCGCAGGCAAAAATCAAACAAATGTGCAACTTGCCGAAATTGGCATGAAACAAGCACAGGTAAACTCTGCCCTTCAACGCCAAACTTTGCGTCAAAACATTGAACGTGCCTATCTTGACCTCAAAATTTCCTACAATAATTATCAAGCTGTAGAAAAACAAATTACGATTACTGCCAAAAACATGGAAAGTATTCAAAAGCAAATCGCCGCAGGTATTGGCAATCAAACGGATTTTACGGTCTCCAAAAATAATTTAAACAAGGCAAACAATGACCTCGTGCGTGCCAAATACGATTTTGTGTGGAAACAAAAAATATTGGAGTTTTATGCGGGCAAAGCACTTTGAGAGGCAGTTAGTAGTGAACAGTTAGCAGTGAACAGTTAGCAGTGAACAGTTTGTAGTTGGCAGTTTTTCAGATAAAAAGGAAATAATCAAGTTAAATTTGATAAAACAATCAACAAATCAGCGTGTAAAATAGGTAAATACTGTTGAATTATCATCCAAATCTATGTTTAGACATATTTTATATCTTGATAAATTTCATTCCAGTAAGCAGGCTTGATTCCCTCTTGTGAGACAATATCTATTTTTTGTTTAAATAGTTTTTCCATTTCTAAACTTAGGTTAATAAACTCCATTCCTACAGGTTTAGAAAATGAAACCAATATATCTATATCGCTTTCGTTTGTTTGTTCTCCACGACTATATGAGCCAAATACGCCTATTTCTTTGAGTGCATACAAACGTACCCAACGCTTTTTTTTGCGAAGAATCCATTTTTGTATATCTATTATATTAAATTTTGGCATAAGCGTAAACTTCCACAAAGATACAAAAAAACAAGATAAAGAAAGTAGTTAAGCTAAATTTAGCTACAAAAGTCATCTGAAAACAATATTAATTGCCTATTTCTCATATTTTCCTTGTAATTTTGACCTTTATTTACCGAAAAAAAGTACTTGCAAAATGCTTCAATTATCTATCATTTCGCCTATTTTCAATGAATCTGCGGTTATAGCAGAGTTGAATAGACAGCTTGAAGCCGTTGCACAGCAACTGGTAGGAGACAACTATGAAATTATTTATGTGAATGATGGTAGTAAAGATGATTCTTTGGCAAAACTTCGACTTTTGGCAGAAGCACACAAAAATGTAAAATATATCAGTTTTACCCGTAATTTCGGACATCAAATTGCCGTTACAGCAGGTTTAGACATTACACAAGGTAAAGCAGTTGTTATCATTGATGGCGATTTGCAAGACCCACCGCCTGTTATTGCTGAGTTATATCAAAAATATCAAGAAGGTTTTAAAATTGTCTATGCGCAACGGCGTTCTCGTGCAGGCGAAACTTGGTTCAAAAAAGTAACCGCCAAAATGTTTTACCGCACTTTGGCAAACATTACAGCGATTGACATTCCCTTAGATACAGGCGACTTTCGCTTGATAGATGCCGCAGTTGTGGCACAGTTGCGCAAGATGCCAGAAAGCAGTAAGTTTTTACGGGGGCAAATTGCTTGGACAGGCTTTTCGCAATGCCCTGTGGAATATGATAGACACGAAAGAGTTTCAGGTACAACGGGTTATACATTGTCTAAAATGCTGCGTTTTGCCATAGATGGCATTACATCTTTCTCTGATTATCCCCTCAAATTGGCAACCTATTTAGGCTTTTTTGTATCAGGATTTTCTTTTTTCGTGATTTTGTATGCTTTATTTTCTAATTTTGTGTTACACAATGTAGTCGCAGGGTGGACATCTTTGCTCATTAGTACAATGTTTATTGGTGGCATACAACTGCTTACGATTGGACTCATTGGGGAATATATCAGCCGCATCAGTACAGATGTAAAAAGGCGACCTTTGTATGTTGTGGCTGAAACAAATGTTTAATCTACCCCAAAATAGCATAACACTAAAATATAATATGACTTACTTCAAAGATATTTTTCACACCATTGGCACGTTATGGGAAGGCATACGGGTAACTTTTCCGCACCTGCGCAAAGGCTATGAAAGTCGCCAAAATCATGACATAGAAAAACCGAATTATTTTGAGGAAGCAAACAAAGCAGTTACGGTTCAGTATCCTTTTCAAAATATCCCGATTCCTGACAATGGTCGCTATTTGCTGCATTTAGAAGCAGAAGATTGCATTGTTTGTGATAAATGCGCCCGTATTTGTCCTGTGGATTGCATTGATATTGAAGGATTTAAGGCTACAGAAGATTTAGGAACAACTTCTGATGGCTCTACCAAACGCCTTCATCTGCCTGTTTTTGACATAGACATGGCAAAATGCTGCTATTGTGGTTTATGCACCACCGTTTGCCCAACAGAGTGCCTTACCATGACAAAAGTGTATGATGCAAGCGTAAGTGATAGGAATGATTTGGTTTATCATTTTGGCTTGATGACCAAAGAAGAAGCTGCGGCAAAAAAAGCAAAATAAGCCAAATATTTTTTATTTTTTTCCTCGAAATAAACTAACTTTGTACTTCTTTTTCTCGTCTATATCTTTTTATTAAACATATAAACCATCTTTTATGAAAAAAACAGCCAGTATTTTTATGGTATTGACACTTATAATTGGGCAAATGTCTGCTCAAATCATGGATAGAATTCAGCTCAAGGGGGGGATTATTTATGGGAATTACCTTTTTAGTCAAGCTACAGACTCTCCATATAATAGTACTGTTCCTATTTCGGGAGGTAGTTATGCCAATTTTTATTTTGGGGCTTATTATGCTCTTTTTCACAAAAATGACATTGTTAGTTTAGGCATAGATGCAGGAATCCAACCTTGGTTAAGTTTCCAAGATTGGAGTTACCAAATTCAAGTTCCAGCATATCTTGTTGGAAGAATTGGGGCAGGTTCTACAACCTACAATCAACAAAAAATAGGTTTAGGTTTAGGAGTAGGACTTCAAACCGCACAAAGAGGTTATATAACTAACAGATTTACAGACCCATTGCCAAAATTCTTTGCCCTTCCTTCTGCGATGGCAGAGCTTTGTCTGGGAGGAAATCGGAATTTCATCGGGAGACTCTACCTATCTCCTTTTGTAGCAAGAAAATACATGAAAGATATTGACTCTTACTTTACAGTAGGTAATTTTGGAATCGGTATCCTCTATAATTTTAACTAAGGAAACACAAATACAATGTTTATTGTAGCTTATAGCAGATAAAACAATGGCTTTCTCATAAAAAAACTGTGCTAGTAGTGATCCCTCTTTTGGGGCTTTCTTAATTGTAAATATACATTTGATATATGAATTATTGGACAGAATTAAGCATTGAATATGCCAATCAGCGAAGCATAATAAATTATCCACATAAAAAACAGAACAAGAGATATTTGAGAATATCCCTAATATTGAATTAACAGCCTTTCACTCCAGCCCAAAGTGTAATTTGCTTATTCAATCTGATAATTTAATTGCCTTAAAACAACTAATTGTTACGCATAATTTGGCAGGGAAAATAGATTTAATTTATATAGTCCAATAAATAAAATAACACTTTTACAATAACAGAAGGTAGAGCAAATACCATTAGTAATAGTACAAATAGGACAGTTGCCTATACCGAAAAGATAGACACATTTTTGAATTTGCGGAACGAAAAGCACAAGAAAACAATACAATATGATAGAGCCACAACTTACTTCACTACATAATTCCCTTCAAAAGCTCATTCGGAGTGTGCAGAAAAAAGCTGTTCAAGCCGTAAATCGGGAAATGATATATCTTTATTGGCATATCGGTTATGAGATAGAAACGCATATTTTGCACGCAGAAAGAGCTGAATATGGAAAAGAAGTAGTAAAAAACCTAAGTAACAAACTCTCGATGGAATTTGGGAAGGGTTTTAGTAAAGTAAATCTTACTTATTTTATTAGATTTTATCAAACTTTTCAGGATTTTTCAATTGTTCAGACACTGTCTGAACAATTGAGTTGGTCTCATTTTGTATTATTTATTGCCTTAAAAGAAGATATTCAACGCATGTAATTCTACTTGCGTTGGCTCGAGAAATTTGAAATGAGGGCAGGAGAAGAAAAACCTATTGGCATTATCTTATGTGCAGACAAATCTGAGGAGCAGATAAAAATCGTGGATTTGGAAAATATTCATGTAGCACAATATTATACAAAGCTTCCTCCCAAAGAAATACTTATTGTAAAATTGAATCAAGCTATTTCAGCAGGTAAAACATACTTTGAAAAAAATACTTCTGATAAAATAACAGTTACAAACACCTAACACGCAACATCATGAAAAAATTTCTCAAAATATCTGCACTCCTTATCGCCCTCTTTTTGGGGACTTTGATTGTTATTCCTTATTTTTTCAAAGATAAAATAAAGGCACTTGCCAAAGTAGAAGTAGAAAAACGCCTAAATGCCAAAGTAAGTTTTGAAGACTTGAATTTGTCTTTGATTCGGAATTTCCCAAATGTAAGTGTAGGCTTAGAAGGCTTTCGAGTGATTGGAAAAGGCTATTTTTCCAAAGATACGCTGGCAAATATAGAAAGTTGTAGGGCGGTAGTAGATATAAAAAGCATTTGGGAAGGAAAAGCCTATCAAGTAAAAAAAATCATCTTGGATAAACCTACGATTCATGCGATTGTAGATGCAAATGGCAGGGCAAACTGGGATATTATGATACCTGATTCGAGTATTGTAGCAAAAAAAGACACTACTACGACTCGTTTTCAATTAAACCTAAAAGAATATCGCATCAATAACGGGAATGTGAGCTATAATGATGCTACTTTGCCCCTAAAAGCAAGCATTATTAACCTCAATCATAGTGGAAAAGGCGATTTTACAGAGTCTATCTATGACCTTTTGACGAATACTTCGGCAGATACTGTCTTAGTAGAGTATCAAGGGATACGTTATCTCAATAAAAACAAACTTTCTGCGGTTTTGGGACTAAATATGGATACAGAAAAGGCAACCTACAAACTCCTTGACAATGAAATAACCATTAATGAAATGCCTTTGCATTTTTCGGGTACAATCATTGTTCCTGATACAAATATCAACATAGATTTGCAATTTGAAGCACCAAAAACGGAGTTCAAAAACCTACTTTCCTTAGTGCCTGCTATGTACAAAAAGGATTTTGAAGACATCAAAACTGATGGAAAACTTTCGTTTAGTGGCATTGTAAAAGGCGATTACAATGAAAAAACCTTGCCTTCGCTCAATCTTGCCCTCAAAGTAGAAAATGGGCGTTTTCAATACCCCGATTTGCCTACGGCTGTTACAAATATCAATGTGGATATGAAAATCGAAAATCCACAAGGAGCTGATTTTGATAAGGTTAAGGTAGATATTCGCAGACTTCATGCCGATTTGGGCAAAAATCCTATTGAAGTACATGGCACGATTTCAGGACTATCAAAAATGCTCATTAATGCAGCCGCAAAAGGTAGCCTCAATTTGGGTGAATTGACGCAAATGTTTCCGATTGAAGGCACAAACTTAAAAGGAAATTTGGACATAGATGCGACCATAAATGGCATGTATGATACCTTGGCGAAGACTTTTCCCAAGGTTGATGCAAAAATGAAGCTGGCAAATGGCTATGTAAAGCAAGCGGCTTATCCTGTGGAATTGGAAAATATGAATTTTGCAGGTACTGTACAAAATGCGGCAGGCACTTTGGCAGCGACTATATTAGATATTTCGCAGTTTCATTTCGACTTAGATAAAAAACCTTTTGAGGGACGGGTAAAAGTAGAAAATTTTGAAACACCTAAATATGATGCACAAGTAAAAGGCTCTTTGGATTTGGCAAAAATGACGCAAATTTATCCCATTGAGGGCATGAATTTAGCAGGTTTATTTAGCATAGATGGCTTTGCAAATGGCGTTTATGACGAAAAAAGCAATGCTTTGCCCAAAATGGACGCAAAAATGAGCCTTGTAAATGGCTATGTTAAAAATGCGCAATACAATGCAGAAGCAAAAAATGTGAGTTTCAATGGCTCGGCAAATTGCTTGACAGGCACAATGGCAGGCGGCAAATTGAACATAGATAAATTCCATTTTGACCTTGATAATGAGCCACTTGAAGGAAAAGTATTTGTCCAAAACTTTGATAATCCGCAATTTGATGCCAATGTAAATGGAACACTAGATTTGGAAAAAATGCTGAAAATTTATCCGATTGAGGGCATGAAAATGGTGGGCAAACTCTTGATTGATAATTTTGCAACAAAAGGCTCGATGGCAGATGTGGAGGCAGGTCGTTATTTGAATATGCC
>JAAFHL010000410.1 GCA_013298365.1 Bacteroidota bacterium
GTGTAGAATAGGCATAGATATTTGCAAGTCACAGCCCAATATTATGTATGCTTCGTATGTTTATAAAGATGCAAATGGAGAATTTAATTTGTATGATATTTTTAAAAGTACAGATGGGGGAAATAACTGGGCTTCTTATCAGCCACTTATGAATGGCTTAGACCCAGGTGCTTTGGGCGGTTTTGGTTGGTATTTTCCTGGCGTAGTTGTTGCGCCTAATAATCCTGACCAAGTGTATTTGCTTGGTGTAGATTTGTGGGGAACAGACCCGGCTTCGGGGCAATGGACACAAGTAGGTCCGCCTTGGTGGACATATCAAGTTCATGCAGATAAACATACGATGAAGTTTACAAGTGCCGGCAATATGTATTTGGGTACAGATGGGGGCTTGTATAAATCTACTGACAATGGGGCAAGTTGGAGCGATATCGAAAATATTCCTACCACACAATTTTATCATACAGAATATAATCCACATCAACCTACAAAATACTTTGGGGGCGCACAAGACAATGGCACAAGTAGCGGAAATGCAGCAGGTATCAATTTTTGGGATAGGATTTATGGCGGCGATGGCTTTACATGTTTGTTCCACCCGACCGACCCAAATATCATGTTTGCATCTACGCAAAATGGCAATATCAATCGTTCTGATGATGGGGGACAAAATTTTTATAGCATTACAGACGGTATAGATAATACAGAAACCATGCCTTGGGACATGATATATACCATAAGTCGTCACAATCCTGATATTATGTACACAGGGGCTCAAAGAGTTTATCAAACCAATGATGGGGGCGTATCGGGTTGGTATCAAATTAGCAATCCTCTGCCTGATACTTTTGGTGTTTTACGAAGAACAAGAACGGTTACCTCAATAGATGAGTCGTATTTTAATGCAGGAGAGCTTTTTGTAGGCTATGGTTCAGGTAAAGTCTTCCGCAAATTGGCGGGGAGTACTGTTTGGGATAGCATCAATCAAAATGGCTTGCCCCGCAGGTATATCACAAGTGTGCGCACCTCTCCCGATATCAATCAAACCGTATATGCCACCGTTTCGGGCTATCGTTACAATGATTTTACGCCCCATATTTATAAATCTACCAACAATGGAAACAGTTGGACAAGCATTTCGGGGAATTTGCCCAATTTTGCTATCAATGATTTATATATTTTGCAAGGATATGGGGATAGTATTATGTTTATAGCCACAGATGCAGGTGTGTATGGCACAACTGATGGCGGGGGAAAATGGGATAGGGTAGGGGTAGATATGCCTATTTGCCCTGTGTATGATGTGGCTTATAATGTAAGTGAAAGAAATATTATTGCAGGCACACATGCTCGTTCTATTATGACTTATAATATTGATGATATATTGGTTTCGGTAGGCACACAAAAACCGATTACAATTGTGAAAAATTTGGATATATTCCCCAATATTTCTGCAACACAAGTGAGTTTAGTATTTGAAAATCAGAAGAATAAGGACATTCAGTTGCAGATTATCAATAGCATGGGGCAAGTAGTTTTGCAAGAAAAGATAACAGACAAAGGCAATATTCGCAAACCGATTAATGTACAAAATTGGTCAAGTGGCGTTTATTTTGTAGAAATGCGCCAAAATGGAACTTTGCAAAAAGGGAAATTTGTGGTGAGTAGGTAGTTTGTTTTTTTAGGGGCTAAAACTTTCAAAATGTTTTAGCCCCTAAGTTATATTATGTCACTCGGATTAATCCTTATAAACACCCATCATTACATCTTTGGGGGAACTTAAAATGACTTGTGGGTGCTGCAAATCATTGGTAAGTGAAGGCAATTCTGTATCCAAATACTTCATCAGTTCTGAAAAATATATGAAATAATTTTTATCTAAATCCGCTTTTCCCCCCAAGCCCTCCAATAAATTCTTAGAAAATGCACTATGTCCCCATTCTGTTTTTTCTAAGGCAATTTCATCTTCTGTAACAGAGGCAAGAAAATGCAAACGATTGCTATCTGTCTTTTTCGTCCATTTGATGGTCTCAAATTCTGAGGCAGGATCAACAAAAAAGTCTGCCATTAATACTTTCTCCCCTTTTATTTTCTGCAAACTATCCACCAAAGTATAAAGATTTAAGGTTGTCCAATCATTGCTATTTGTGCCTTCACTTTCATCATTCATCATTAAATAAGGGATTCCGTCATTGTTATAATAGCCTCTACCCGCAAGGTAAATGCAAACCAAATCATTTTCATGTGCTTGTGCAGCGATATTACGAATAGCCGTTTGAATATTTTCTCTCACAGATTGTTCATTTGTATAAATCTGAACATTCACCTTGCCAAAACCATTACCCTCCATACCTGTCATAGATAAAGCAAATAACTCAGCATCGGAAGCTGCATATCTGATATTATATTTCTTGTTTTTGTATGAAGAAATACCTACTCCCAAGATATACACATTTTGTATCATTACTTTTGTACCCGTTTCTGCTACTTGCTCCTCGCTTGTTGTGCTTTCAGATGATGGCTCTACCTCCGTTTTTTCTGCTACTACTTCTTCTGCTTTCGCTTGTTCGGGAAGATGTGCTAATTCGGCTAAAACAACTACACTTTCTACTGTATCATCAATTGTATCACTTTTTGTGTCGCTATTGATATTTTTACTCATTTTATCAGTTGTTAAGGCAAGCATTTCCGATTCAATGTCATTATCGCTTGTGTCATTGTCCATTTCATTTGCAAGTACCGTAAGTTGTTCTTCACTTATTTCGACATTTGTATCGGTATTTGTAATGATAGTTGGGGGCAAATCATTGCTTTTTTTCGGGTCTTGCAACACTTCTTTTATGGGTTGTGTTTTTGGATTGCTAGGCAAATTATTATTCTTTTTTGGGGAATCAACTATCTCATTTGATGCAATCGGTTTTTTATCTTCTATTGAAATCGGTTTTTCAGGTGTGATAGGTTTTTTATCTGTACTTGCCACCACTTCATTGTCTTTTCCGAGTAGTGCTAAGGCACTCAATTCCTTTTGAATACTCCCTTTTTCATCAATAAAAAGAATCGCTCCATTTGCCTGCTTGTTTGCCGCACCCATGCTGATACACAAACCCGAACTTGTAGCTGCCACGTGGTTTGCATTTGCAAAGTTTTCCCATTTATTTTCCCACAATTTAGTACCTGTATAATCATAACTAACCGCCCAAGCCTGAGAGGTCAAAGCATTGTCAGGCGTTGCACTTCCTGCTATCACAAAACTATTTTCACTACATGCAATAGAACGATAAGTATCTGATTTTAAACCGCCTTGAATATCGGACCAAATCATTTTGCCCGTTTCGTCTAAGCGCAAAATCCTGCCATCAGTTTCTGTTTTAGGAACATTCCTTTCATTTGTTTTGCCTGCCAACAAAATTTGTTTATCAGGCATTTCTGCCACAGCCATTGCCTCTTCATGACTATTTGCCTTACCATATACACGCAGCCAACTTACAGCCCCTTCTGTATCTATTTCGAGTAGAAGCATATCTTTTAGCCCCGCACCTTTTGAGTCTGTATAACCTGCCAACAATAAGTTGCCATTTTGTCGCTGTGTACAAGCCCAAAACTCATCTGTTTTGTCCCAACCAAATGTTTTTGTCCATATCTCACTGCCATTTGTAGCGATTTTTGCAGCCCAAGCATCATTTTTAGTAAGTTGATTATTTGTATATCCCACAACACAGTAATTACCATCACTTGTTGTAAGAATATTTGTAATCTTCGTTTGCCTTTCCATGCCCCATATCTTTGTCCATTTTATTTTGCCTGAAATGGAAATACACGCTGCCCAAGCATCAGTCGTTGCCTGCTCACCTGCCGCAACGCTCCCTGCCACAATGATATCCCCATTTGCTGCGAGCGTCATACTTGTCGCTTTTTCGACCTTATTTGTTTTGATAGGTACAGACCAAATCACCTCATCGTTTTTGTTACACAATGACACAAGCACATCATTATCAGGCATAATATTTCCTACAAAAACCTTTTTTCCCTCTGGCGTAATTGCACCTGCAATAGGTTCTATTGTAAGATTGTTCTTTGATGGCGTATTTTGTGCATACAAAGAAAAGATAAATCCTAAAGAAATAACCAAAAAATGTATTTTCATTTTATTTGAAATAATATTACGAAATTCGTTTTGTAAAGATATTGAATTTTTAAATATGAAACGCAATTTTTAGTAAATTATTTAAGAAAAAGTTATCATTACGGAAAAGAATCTGCCATTATGCATACAAATAACTTCTCAACAAAAAGAATAGAATCCGATACATAAACTATTTATTTTGTACAATTAAATGAAAATAGAACTTTTTTTTAATTGTAATATGAAATAGTTGCTATTACTAAAACACTACCTAAAAAGGTGGTTTTGTGATAATTTTAAAAATAAAAAGCTAATAATCAGATACTTAATTTTTATCCTAAATGTATAGGTATTTTATAAGGGAAAAAAATATATTTTAGCATATATTTTGATGCAATATATTAATAATTACAACTAATTATCACTTTTACAAAAATGAAATACTTATTTAATGTTTTCTTACTTATTTGTGCCGCATCTTTTTCCTTATCTGCACAAAACCTTTCCTTGGCTGGAGATAAAAGTTGGGTAGTTTTATTGGGCGTATATGACGAACCTCTGCCTGAATATTACTTTAAAAAA
>JAAFHL010000411.1 GCA_013298365.1 Bacteroidota bacterium
AATGATAGGGTATTATTGTGAATACTGGCAACGTCCGTTATTGCCTTTATTGCGGTTTCCAACGGAACATCAAAAAACTCTTTATCAACATGATATTTTTTCAGCCTCCTATGTGTAGCCCTTTCAATAGCATGGCAGTTTTTATCCACTAACAACTTGTAGCAAATTTTGTAGGCATACGGCACAGATGTACCCAGTTCAGCAGCCCGTTTTTGCACATCATTTGTGGTGTAACCTATTTTGTATAAATTAGGTCGTTTAAATTCTGAATGACTTAAAATGTAAATATATCCTTTCATGTGGTAAGTGATGGAAATTACTGTTTATCTAAAAGCCGTTCTAACAGGCTTATTCTTTTGTCTTTTTCTGCTAATAGAGCCTCCAAGCCCTTTACTTTCTCCTGACATTCGCCAATACTTACATGATTGTCTCTTGCTCCATTTTGGACTACCTGGACACCTATTTTTCCGCTGTCGAAAAATGCTGCTGGAGAAACACCCAAAAGCTCGCATAGCTTTTCGAGGTCTCTAACTTTTAAACTTTCATTGCTAAGAGCTTGCCCTAAACCCGTTCTTGTCATTCCTATTTTTTCGGCAGCTTCTTCAATGGTAAATTTTTTGTTCTTTATTTCTTGCTTTATTTTATTTTTTTTCAATGTATTGAGATTATGATTAAAAAATTCATCAAAAAAAGATAAAAAAATTCATCAAAATATTTGGAATGATGAAAATTTCTACATTACTTTGTGGTATAGATTTTCAGTACTAAAAAAATACAGCTAATAAAAGCCATTTTTTAGTGCTAAAAAATCGCCTCAAAGGTATATAAAAAAATATAAATAACGCAAAAATTATGAATTTTTACCAACTCATTCAACTTTTCCTTATTGGCTACACACAAGACGATATCGTGTCCGCTGTGATACTCAAATACAAAGAAATTGTGGGTACAAGCATCTCTGTTACGGTGGTGCGCAATCGCTTGTCGCAGCCTATCAGCGAGTATAAGTCTTTCACCGAGTACTTTAATGATACGCTTTGCGCTGTTGCTGGCGTGAATGTTCGCACCATAATTGATGAGAAATTGAAAGAGGTTGAATTGGTATAACATTTTAGATTGTAGTTAGCAGCGGCAAAGATAGTGTTTTATTATTTCAATAGTTCGTAATACGTAATATATTCTAAGATATGAAAAAAAAAATTAATAGTATAGGGCAAATAGTTAGCCTTTTTTGCGCCGCTCCTGTGAATATGCAAGAGTACAACACGCTATATATGCTCTTGAATCAGATTCTGCCTAATGGCGAACAGAAATCGAAATGCCTGCAAATAGTGAGTCGTGCAGCTTTTTTTGAAGAAGAATTGCAAACTGCAAAACAATATGCGATTAATTCAATAGTAGGTGACTCGTAAAACAGCCGCCGAAAAAGGTTTTTAGCTTTTTTGCCTTTCAAAAAATGCTGGCTTACCGAGTTGAAAGTAACAAGGCTGGTGCTGAATACCAGGAACAAGTTTTAGCGGACTGGCAAACGTCAAAGCCTTCTGATAACAAAGAAGGCTGCCTCTTATCTCAAAATATTCAGGTTATGAAAAAAGAGGACATTTTGGCAGGTGTTTCATTTAAGTTGAAAGATGGTAGTGGTCATGTTTTTAAGTATCAACTCGATACCCTTGTTTACTTAGTGAAAGCGGTGCCTGGTGGAGTGTGGTATTATGCCAGTATTGAGATGATGAATGATGCTTATATGGTTGTCTTTACTACTTTTTTCGACAGGCTCGTAAAAAGAAAACTCTATTACAAAGATTTGATAAAAGCATAGTTCTCTCTCTCAAAACAAAAGTAAAACGCTAAAAATGACAACTTGCAACATGGCTAAAAGTAATATCAATAGCATACCTTTCAATTATCCAGCGCATCTCAATGCCTTCCGTACATATGCAAGGAGAGACCCCGACAAGAGCAGGGTGTGGAAAGATGTCTATTATGCAATATTTGGCATATTGAATGACCAAATTGAGTACGTGGGACCCAACCGAGAGCCGCATGTACCAGAGACGATACATGTGTACAGGTCGCAAATACAACGAGATGCTGTTTATACGGAAAGGTGGATAACTAAGGCTTTGCAGGATTTGGAGCGAAAAGGATATATTACCAACTATAACTCAAATCATGGTCATAGTTATGGTATCACATTTTCAGTTGTTCCGTTGGACAAGCAAGCTCCTGTTCCGCTGGAGATGGAAGATGAGCCAGAAAAGCCCGAAAAGCAGCCCAAAACTGAAAAGCAGCCAAAAAAGGAAAAGCCAGAGCAGCCCGTACAGCAGCCTACAAAACCCGTTGTTGCTCCAATCACAAAAAAGGCTGGTTTTGACAACACCGAATTTTTTACAGATGTCCAAATTCGTGCAGCAGCTTCTGATTTAGACGACTACTTAAAAAATGCAATAAGAGCCATTAGGACGATTAATAAAGAAAAAAATATACATACTCATCTGCAGTTTTACATGGACGTGAAGGATAAAGAGGGGGTAATTTGGGGGCGCCCTTCCGATGAAATATTTGGGTATTGTACAAAGTTGGTAATTGATGCGCTAAATACGATAGAACCAGAAACAATAGTGAAGTATATGGACGGCACCGAAAAGGGCGGACTGTCCGAACTAATGAGAAAAACGGCTACAAAGTGGGCAAATGACATGCTTACTGAGGCATCAAGCAAAGGCAACGAAAAGCACTATAAATACATAATAGAACGGCTCAACCCGTATGCGATGTATAGTTTTCAAAATATCAGAGATATACTACAAATATGAATCAATCATTTGTTTTAATTACACCAGCAGAACTTGAGGCATTGATGAATAGGGTGGTAAAGAGTGCCGTAGAAGATGCTGTAAAAAAAGTGTTGGCTGTGCAAGATGTTGAATTTTTGACAGTTGCACAATCGGCAAAAATGCTTCGGGTATCACCTGAAACGATATACAGAATGGTTGATGCGCACGAGGTGGAGTTTAAGATGGTGGGGCGTACTATAAGGATTGTAAAGCAATCATTATTTAAGAAGTAGGTAGCAAAAGTTCATTGAAATTTACGGCTTAGCATAGATTAACGGTATGATACTGAAGTTTTGAGAAAGGCTGCGATAATGTTTTAGTTAGTGATTAATGATTAAAGGTTTCATTATCGTGAAAGGTTCGCAAGCCCTTGATGCGAATTGAGGGTTTTATTTCGTCATTTTTTCATATTTCATATATTTTTTTATGACACAAGTAACGACAGATTTAATCCAAGAGGTTCAAGAAATTGCACAAAGATTAGATTTAAGAGATGGAGATGTAGCCCTGATGGTGGCTGCAAATATCCAACAGAACCGCATTCTTTCAGAGCAGAAAAAGGCATCAAGCAACTTTATGGCAGACTTAATAGAAGTTGCTTCTTCGTTCTACCATTCCGCAAAGAGTAAACCTGATATGCGAACGGGTACAAGTAATGAAACAGATGTAACAGTTGAGTAATGATGGAAACTTTTTCACACTGGTACGTCAAGCACAAGGCTACACATACAAAGGTGGAATTATTTACTGCACAAGGTTCTGATATAGAAATACAGAAACTTGTGCAGTTAAAAAAAGACCAGTATGGCAGCAATCATGAAGTCGTAAACGTCTCAATCGGACGTTACAACGACCTTAAAAACGAAAAAAGCCTCACATATTCGTAGTATGTGAGACTTTGAGCAAAGTTTAAATCCTCTTTTAAATTCAAACTTTTTAAAACAGAAAACAAAGTTATGAAAAATTTTTACAGTTCTCCAAAAAAAGTTTCTGTTTTGCACAGATACGCTCCCCTACTTCAGGGCGGTTGGAGGCAGACAATGTTATTGGGCTTTATAATCCTGCTTTGTGCATTTACGATGTCAAAGTTTGCACACGTGCATTTGCAAGCATTTCAAGGCTTTATTTCCAAAGAAATACTGGATAATACAGGCAATCTTTTTGGGGCATTGCTTGGTGCAGGTACTATTACACACTTTGCAGCTACCTTTATCCTTGTTTCGAGGGACTTTATTTGTTATTTCAAAAAAGATGACGATAAAAAACACTATTTGAGATGGAAAGTTAATGTTTCGGTATTTATACTTAATGTATTGATGTGTTTGGGCATTATGGCATTTGATGGTTATGTTAGCTTGGTAGGCATCAAAGATGCAGTCGAGGATATGGGTGCAGCGATGGCATCTGATAAGTACACAGCAGAAACGACAACCGCAGAAAATAACTACACAAATGAAACTGCTAAGGACTGGCAGGCTTGGCGCACCGATAGCGCCAATATCGAAAAAAAGCACAATAGCGAAATCGAAACCCAAAAAAGCCAAGCGCAAGGCGAAATTGAAAATCTGAAAGGTAAGGCTGCAAGAGGAGCAGCGGCAGGTTCTACCAGTTGGGCTGCATCTTTGCGTGGACAAGCAAGCTCAAAAGAGGCGCAGTTAGCTGCAAAAATAGCTAAAAATGAAGCGCAAAAAGCACAGGCTTTGTTGGATAGGTCAAAAACAAGAGATAATGATGTGCGCACAAAAAGCGTCGCAAAATCAGGCAAACAAGGTTTGTCCCTCAAAGAAAAAGAAGGTACAGAAAATAAATACAAGGGT
>JAAFHL010000412.1 GCA_013298365.1 Bacteroidota bacterium
GTAATAAACTTCTCCTTCGCCTATCAAGGGCAAACAAAGATGCGCTAAGGGCGACAAATCGCCGCTTGCACCTAATGAGCCTTGTGTATAGACTACGGGCAGAATATTGTGATTGTAGCAATCTAATAACAACTTCACAGTTGCTAATTGCACCCCAGAATAACCATAAGCCAAAGAACGAGCTTTTGTAAGTAACATCAACTTCACTATTTCCTGCGGCACTTCTGCCCCTGTTCCACAAGCATGAGAACGCATGAGGTTGATTTGCAACTGTCTCAAGTCTTGTGCATCGATACGTGTATCGCAAAGTGAACCAAATCCTGTATTTATTCCATAGAAATTTGCTTCAGAATGTGTAATTTTGTCGTCAAGATATTTCCGACAATTTTGAATACGTTCTTCTCCCTCTTTGGACAAAGCAACTTGGGAATGGTCATCATTTACGATTTGCTGAAATTGTAATAATGTTAATGGTAATGCGTCAATAAAGTGTGTCATTTTGAAACTAAAAATAAAATAATCTTATTATTGCTTGCAAAATAACGCAAAAAATCCACGACAATGCACAAAGAAAGTATTGAATATTATTTTTTATCAAAAATTGAAAGGTTTAGTTCATATCCGCTAATAAGTTCACTTTATTACAAAATATAATCCCTATATTGTGAAGTCTATTTTTTCTATATTTAATATACGACAAATATATAGGCTTTTTCAGCAAGAAAAAAAACAAAAAAGGCTGTTTTTTATCTTAATTGTATAATATTTTTTAGATGTAATAATTATGAAAATAGTACTATTAATCTTTGTAGGGGGCGGTTTAGGCGCATTGTTGCGATATTGTTTCTCAAAATACGTTTCTGGGATATATGAAGGGCTTTTTCCACTTGCAACCTTCTTAATAAATGTATTAGGTTCACTACTTATTGGCTTTTTGGCAGGTATTTTGATGAAATGTGGACAGCAAGAGGGTGCTTGGAAATCCTTGTTTATTACAGGTTTTTGTGGTGGATTCACTACTTTTTCTGCGTTTTCATTAGAAAATATTACATTATTGCAAAAAGGAGAATATGCTACAATGATGCTTTATATCGTATTAAGTGGATTTGTCAGCATTTTATGTACTTATTTAGGCATGTATTGGGCTAAGTAAAAAAAGCACAGGCTTCGTGTTTGAAACCTGCGCAACATGTTTCTTTATTGACTGCGATTTTGGAGAATCGTAGTACGGTAAAAACAATATGCAACTGACCGTATTTATTTTGATAGCGACATAAAGAATAGGTAGAGGGGAGTATGGGCTTTAGCCCGTACTCCCTAGAAAATGATACCGATTTCTTATGTCGTTGCCAAATTATAAACCATTCATTGCTTGTTTGATACTATCTCGCACATATGTACGAGCATCGCCCCCTTGTACATATGGCAAAGGAATCAACTCATCTGCTTCCACTTTCTGCGAAAATTTGGCGGGCAACCAAATTTCATACGTTTTGTTTGTATGCACATCTAATCTGTTGGCAACAAGCCAGGGATTCAAGATTTTAAGTGTTTTGTAATCTACTTGGCACTCCTCCGCAAATTCCTTCAGGTCGCCAATGTGAAAATTCACTTTTTGAATATGATGTGGAATCGGCTGATATTTGCCATTTCCTTTGATGCCATAGCCGCCCGCATTTTCCATCAAAATCTTGATAGACATAATGCGATAGACATACGCCCCTGTTTCAGGATTAAGATTGAGGTGATAGTAGTCTTTTGTGCCTTGCGATGCCATATTTGCTTGCAATGCCCCTACGCCCATGTTGTAGGCAGCAGCAGCTAAAGACCATTTGCCTGTATCTGCATACAAATTGCGCAAGTAGTGACAGGCAGCGTCCGCAGATTTTTGGGGGTGAAGACGCTCATCTACTGTATAAGAAACTTCTAAGCCATAATCTCTTGCTGTTTCTTCCATAAATTGGAAAAAACCTTTTGCGCCCGCCGAAGAAGTGAGATTGGCAAAACCGCTTTCTGCCGCAGGCAAATAAAATAAATCTGGGTGTAAACCATTGCGTTTCATCGCATTACGAATTTCGTTTTTGTAGCGGTTGCTGATGCGCAAAAAGTAGCCAATTAAATTTTTTGAACCTAAATATCGGCAAAATTCCTGATTAAAACGGCGTGCGACTTCCATCTTTTCAATCGGCACCCTTTCTCCACAAAAAGTAGCAAACTTGGGCAAGGCAGGGAAATTCTTATGAATTTCTGCAACGATTTTTTCAACGGCTGCCAAACTGTCTGCAATTTCTTTTTTTCGTTTCAAAATTGCTATATTATTTGCCCTCGATACAGGTGTAGGCATAGCCGCACTTGATTTGCTTTTGGAAACAATGGATTTGCGCACACTGTCAGGCAGTTCTTTCGCTGCTTTAGACTTACTAAAAGTAAACTTGAATGGGGCTTTAGCGGAAGTTGTATCTCCCTGTAAATTTTTGGCTTGTGAATAGGAAAAAATACTCAATAGAAAGAAATAAGTGAAAATATAGCGTAGCATCATGAGAGAAATTACAAAATAACAGTATATCTGAATATTATGTGGAGTTATAGCAATAATATTACCAAACTCTTTTTTATAGGTATTTATTTTGAAAAATCGAATAAACTTTCATGGTAAAATAGTATGCCACCAAGTATATAGCATGATACAGGCGTTTTTTACTGTAGTTTCTCTATATGCTTAGTGGCACATTTCGCAGGAAAAGATTTCCTTTATATCTCAAAATGGGAAATTATTCCTTCACAACTTTGGTTCTATAAATTGCATTTCCTGCTTTTACTTCCAAGAAATACATGCCTGCTGCTTGATGGGCAATGTCAATATTTTTGAGGTATGCTCCTGCAAAATTATTCATTTTTTCAGTCAAAATAGTCTGACCTGCCACATTAAACATGCGGATTTCTATGTTTTGGCTTTGGGTTATTTCAAATTTTAGGGTAAAACTACCTTGATTTGGATTGGGATACAATACCAAATTAGATACATTTCCTGTTTCATCTATCGAAACCCCATTTGTTACCATTACGGTAAAAGTATCGCTTTTTGAACAGTTATTTTCTGCAATCGTGTAGATGATATTATAAGGCCCACCTGAACCTGCTGCTGCGGGTGAAAATGTGCCACCTGTAACGCCAGGACCCGAGAATGTTCCGCCGGCAGGTGTACCTGTCAAAGTAACAGGTGAGGCACTTGTCATATATGTAGCTTGCAAGCCACTCAAAGTAACCGCAGGAATGTTGCTCACACTTACCGTAACATCAGTACGAGGGCTTGTACAGGTTTTATCATCACTGATTACTTCCCAATCATAATAGAAATAGTAATAATCTACGCCTGCTGATGAGTTTGTGAGATTTACTAAACCGCCAATATTATAAGGATATGTTACGCCTGAGTTATTTCTAAATAAATTCACTGCGGAAGTATTGCTTAATCCCAATTCATAATCTGTTCCTGGATTTACAGGGAAATTTAAGGTAATACGGCTTTGTCCTTGTGGAATAGTAATAACTGCCGATTGAACTACCGCCCCTGTATTGTCTCTCAATTCTACTGTTCTGTCTCCTGCTGTACTTGCGTCCACCCATACAGAAGCAATTGTACACGTCTGCAAAGCATCAAAAATCAAGAAACGAGCATTACTTGTATTAATTGAGCCTGTACCAATCGTTCCATCAAGAGGACCGCCATGTACATTCATACCTGGAATAGTGGTTTGCGCTTCTGCATAGTAGTGTGTAGTTGTATTTAACATAGGCGTTGTAAAAGAGTTGCCTGTTGCTACTACATTTCCACCCGTAGGCGCATCATACCAAGTAATGTTATTGCCTGTTGCACTCAATGTTGCGGCATCTGGCTCACACAAAGATACATCAGTCGCAGCAGGACCTGTAGCCGATTCAAACGTCAAAATTACTGAATCCGATTGCGCTATACCACATTGAGAAGTAATTTCTACCGTATAAATACCTGAATTTGTTACATCAATAGTAGATGTTGTTTGACCATTTGACCATAAATAGGTAAAAGTAGAATCAAAAGGCGCAGACAAAGTAGCTGTTTCATTGCCACACAAATGCGTATTTCCTGCATAGTTTACATGTGCAATATCTGAAGGCGAAGGCACTTGTTTGGTAAGCATGAAAGGCATGATTGCCATATTGTTATCATCTCTTTCTTCCAAAAATACATTATGTGGGTCTGCTTGTAACACAATATAATACAAGCCATTACATGTTCCTGGCGCAATATCAATCCACATTCCATTCAAATCTTCGTCATAAATATCTGTATAACCTGAAGAAATCCCTTGCTCTACGGGAGAGCAGTTATAACTTCCACCACCTAAGCCATAATTAGGGAAATCGGGTTGCGTCAAGATAATATTCGCACTGTCTCTACAATGACCATTATAATAGTTACAAGTTCCATAATCCATCAAACAAAAACCTAATTTTGAACCTGTACCAACGATGGGCCAGTTAAGCGGATTCGGGTCATTCGGGTCTTCTTTACGCAGCGTCATCACCGTCCAGTCATCTACGTGCATATGCCCATGTGTAGGGTGATAGGTCATGCTGCCT